>DASPMA010000464.1:0-5831 GCA_035627335.1 Binatia bacterium | reverse complement strand
CCTGTGTCTCAACTGCCCTCGCGACAAGAAATGGCGCCGTTGCGCTGAACGCGGGCTGAGCGCGTTATTGTGTTTGCAGCGGTTCGCAAGGCCCCGAGCGCGGCCAGAAAACGGCGATCCGCCCTCGAAACGTTCCCGCTTATCCAAAGGCCGCTGAACTCCACGTTTGCCGGTGCGGTCTCTGCGCTGGTAGGAGCGATTTAACAGAATGCTAACCGGCCGGGCCGAGCGTCCGGGGTTTAGACCGCAGCATTTCGTGAAGTCGCGAGGGACAATGCCCGCACGTCTGGTTTCGGTGATCAACATGAAGGGCGGCGTCGGCAAATCGACGACCACCGTTTCGCTGGCGGAGACGCTCGCGGTGCATCAGCGCCGGCGCGTTCTGGTGATCGACCTCGATCCGCAGACCAACGCGTCGATCATGGTCGCGGGGCCAGAGAAGTGGAACAAGATGCGCGAGGCCGAGCGCACGCTCGACTTCTTCTTCGAAAGCTACATCATCCAGCAGAAGGCCAAGCCGTTCAAATCGCTGGTTGAGAAGCAGGTCAGCGACCTCAAGGGCAAGCCGGATGTCGCGCTCTGCGCTTCGGCGCCGGAGTTCCGCATCGTCGAACGCGACATGATCGAGAGCTTCGTCAAGCGCGGCTTCCAGATCGATCAGATCCAGAAGTGGATCTGCGAGCGTTTTGCCAACGGGCTGAAGAATGTCGTCAACGAGTACGATTACATCCTGATCGATTGCCCACCTGGCATTTCGCTGTTTGCGGAAGCGGCGCTGATCGCCGCGGATGCGATCCTTTGCCCGACCATTCCGGACTACGTCTCACGGCTTGGCCTCATCACGTTCCGCAAGCGCGCTTTGCGCCTGATCAACGAACGACGCGGCGGGCCGTCGCAACTCTTCGTGCTGGCGACCAAGTATGACGAGACGTTCTCGCTGCACCGTTCGGAAGCGCAGCTGCTGAAGGACAATCTCGGCGAGGCCATGTTCGATGTGCGCATTCCGCAGCACGTCGATATTGCCAAGGCTGCTGAATGGTCGGAGACGGCGCGCACGTTCGAACAGAAGTACGGCGCGATGGCCCCCATCGTGAAAAAGCTCGGCGAAGAATTCCAGTCGAAGGTGGATTTGGCGCCCGCTCTATGAGCCTCAACAAGACGCTAGACCGCCTGTTCGACGAGATTCGCCGCGAGGCGAAGCGCAATCCCGAATTTGCCGATCGCCTGGACGCGGTGCTTCGTCTGCATGACTCAAGGCGCGACGTTGCGGACGAAGTCGTCGAAGACGTCGTACAATCCTCCCCCGCGAGCGGGGGAGGTGGCGAGCATCAGCGAGCCGGAGGGCGTAAGTCCGCCAGCCGTCGCGCGCCGCCCCCTCAGTCGGCTACGCCGACAGCTCCTCCGCAAGCGGGGGAGCAAACCACAGCGCTCAACCCGGCCGGCCTCTACAAACGCGAAGGCGAAGACGCGTTGACCGCCGCGCTCGCGGCGTTGGACGAAGCGGCGCTGCGCGCGCTGGTCATCGAGCACAATCTCGACCCGTCTGGCGCCACCGGCGAAATGGACAACGCCGAACTCGCCACGCACATCATCGCCCAAGCCAAACGCCGCGCCGAACGCGACGAGAAGATGTTCGATTACTAGGGCGCGTTTTGACAGACCAGACCGGACCCCCGGCGCCCTCGCCGGCGTGGACGATCGGGCCGCGCTGCGGACGACGGCGTTTTGCACAAACGAACGAGCCGGCGATGGGCGCCGGCGGTCCGGTCTAGTCCAGTAACGCTGCGCGCAGCTCCGGAACGAACTGCCCGCGTTCTTGATCGAAAATCTCGAACGTGGTCGCAAAATCCCAGACGCACCAGCCGATCGCGTGCGCGTCGCATGTTTCACGCACTGTGCGCAGCCAGAGCGCGCGCTGCTGCACCGGAATCGCCCGGTTCGCGCCGAACTCGCCCAGCTGCAGCGGCAGATTGCGCGCCCGGGCCCAGTCCGCGGCGCGGGCGATGTGCGCGCGCACGTCGGCAACGTCGCTCGATTTGCCCCAAGCGCGATCGAACCTCGGCGGATCCTCCAGCCATTCGCCGTTCTGATGCGTGAAATTGTGCGGCTCGTAATAGTGCACGCTGAGCGCCAGGTTCGAGCCTGTCGGCATCGTCCAGCCATTGAGGCCATTGATGGAATTCCAGTCCGGCGGACCGACCACGATCAGCCGATCCGGATTGCTCTCGCGGATCGCAGCGATGGAGTCCTGATAGAGCGCCGTTGTCCGCGCCGCATTCCAATGCCCGCCATTGAGTTCATTGATCACTTCGAAGATCAGCTCGGGCGGCGCGTTGCGATAGTGTTCCGCGATTTGCCGCCACAGCTCGGCGACGCGTGGCGTGTAGCGCTGCGGCTCATCCATCAATCGCCAGAAATGGTGGATGTCGAGCTGAACCTTGAGCCCGCGCTCGAGCGCCTGGCCGATAACTTCATCGACGCGCGCGAAGAAGGCAGGATCGATGCGATAGTCGCGGCGCCCTTCCGCGTGCTCGTCCCAGCGGACAGGTAGACGGATGCCGTCAAAGCCGGCGTCGGCCATCGCGCTCAGATGAGTCGCCTGAATACGGTAGCCCCACTCGCCCTCGCTAGGGGCTTCCAGCGCGCCGATATTGACGCCGCGCCGTATGGGAAAGCCCGGCGCCTGCGCCTGGCCGTTCGCGTCTTGCGCGCACGCCGCAGCAGACGCTGCGCCGCCCAGAAGAAGCTGCCGACGATTCATGGCGCTCACCTTAACTCCTCCCCCGCTTGCGGGGGAGGTGGCAAGCGAAGCGACCCGGAGGGGGAAGTCCATCTCAGAACGTGGCGCGACCCTGCCCCGTCAGTCATCGCGCTTCGCGTGCTGACAGGTCCCCCGTTTGCGGGGGAGCAGTTTGCGCGTCCTATGAAAGACGCTAAGCACCCCGCCCATGTTCGAGAAAATCCTGATTGCCAACCGCGGGGAGGTGGCCGTGCGCATCATCCGCACCGCCCGCCGGATGGGGATCAAGACGGTGGTGGTCTATTCCGAGGCCGACCGGGACAGCCTCGCCGTCGAGCTGGCCGACGAAGGCGTGTTCATCGGTCCGTCGCCCGCGGCGCAATCCTATCTGGTGATCGACAAGATCCTGGACGCCGCCAAGCAGACCGGCGCGCAGGCGATTCATCCCGGCTTCGGCTTCCTCTCAGAGAAGGCCGAGTTCGCCGATCGGCTGCTCGCGGAAAAAATTACCTTCATCGGCCCCAACCCGCACGCAATCCGCGCCATGGGCGACAAGATCGAGTCGAAGAAGACGGCGGCCGGAGCAGGCGTCTCTTGCGTGCCGGGCTTCATTGGCGAAATCGAGGGCGTTGAGCACGCCGTGCAGATCTCGGAAGAGATCGGCTATCCGGTGATGATCAAGGCCAGCGCCGGCGGCGGGGGCAAAGGCATCCGCGTCGCTCACAATCGCAAGGATGTGGGGGAAGGCTTTCCAGCCGTACGCGCCGAAGCGAAGGGCGCCTTCGGCGACGATCGCATCTTCATCGAGAAATTCGTCACCGCCCCTCGCCACATCGAAATCCAGGTGCTGGGGGACAAGCACGGCAACGTCGTCCACCTGTTCGAGCGCGAGTGCTCCATTCAGCGCCGCAACCAGAAGGTCATCGAAGAAGCGCCGTCGCCGCTTCTGGATGAGAAGACGCGCATGGCCATGGGCGAGCAGGCCTGTGCTCTGGCGCGCGCGGTGAATTACGACAGCGCCGGGACCGTGGAGTTCGTCGCCAGCGGCGCCGACAAAAGCTTCTACTTCCTCGAGATGAACACGCGTCTCCAGGTCGAGCATCCGGTGTC
The DNA here is from genome assembly GCA_035627335.1 of Binatia bacterium. Lineage (GTDB taxonomy): Bacteria > Pseudomonadota > Alphaproteobacteria > Caulobacterales > Aquidulcibacteraceae > Vitreimonas. The sequence goes on along the minus strand of DASPMA010000464.1, from coordinate 1,981 downwards.
GGAGATGATCACCGGCCTTGATCTCGTCGAGCAGATGATCCGCGTCGCCGCCGGCGAAAAGCTGGCGTTCAAACAGAAGGATTTGAAGATCAAAGGCTGGGCGATCGAGAGCCGCATCTATGCGGAAGATCCCTACCGCAATTTCCTGCCCAGCATCGGCCGCCTGCGCGCCTACAAGGCGCCTGCTGAGGGGAAGCATGCCTACATCACCGTGCGCAACGAGACGGGCGTGCGTGAGGGCGACGAAATCTCGATGTTCTACGATCCGATGATCGCCAAGCTCGTCACGCACGGCCCCACGCGCATCGCCGCCATCGACGCCCAAGCCGCAGCGCTCGACCGCTTCCAGATCGAAGGCATCGCTGACAACATCCCGTTCCTCGGCGCGGTGATGGAGGAAAAGGATTTCCGCAAGGGCGATTTCACCACCGCCTACATCAAGGAACATTTCCCGCAGGGGTTCGAAGGCGTCGCGCCTACGGCCAAGCAGGAAAAGCTCCTCATCGCCGCCGCCGCCGTCGCGCGCTCCTTCACGGCGCGGCGCGCGACGCAAACCAGCGGGCGCATCAATCCGCCGAACGGCTGGCAACGCGATTGGGTGGTGATCCTCGACAAGGTCCATCACCTCACCCATGTCGATCTCGATGATGCCGGCGCCGATGTCGTCATCGACGGCAAGAAGCATCGCTTCGATACGACCACGCGGCCCGGCGCGCGCGTGATCGAAGGCAAGTTTGACGGCGAGCCGTCTGCGGTGAAGATCAAGACGGCGCCGGAGGGCTATACATTGCGGCTGCGGGGCGTCACCGCGCGCGCGATGGTCGCGACGCCGCGCGGCGCCGATCTCTACAAAAAGATCCCGGAAAAGCAGAAGGCGGACACGTCAAAGCTCATCCTCTCGCCCATGCCCGGCCTAGTCATTTCCATCGACGCCAAGCCCGGCCAGGAAGTGAAAGCCGGCGAGGGCGTCGCCGTCGTCGAAGCCATGAAGATGCAAAACATCATCCGCGCCGAACGCGACGGCGTGGTGGCGAAAGTGCACGCCGCCGCCGGCGCCAGCGTCGCCGCGGATGAGGTGATGATTGAGTTGGCGTAATATGGACCGCCGGCGCCCTCGCCGGCCTGCACCGGCGCTGGCCGGCGAGGGCGCCGGCGGTCCATATTGGCGGAGCTGAGGAAAGCGCCATGACCAAGCCAGTCACCGTCGAAATCGCCGATGAATTGGCCGCGGACCTCGCCAAGGTCGCGAACATGCGTGCGGCCAACGCGCGCGCCACGAATTGCTCTGATTGATGCTGCGATAGCGGCGCAGACGCGGGGGCGTCACAGCTTTCGCTTCGCCTTCATCACCATCGCATCCAGCGCCGAGAGAAACCGCGAGCGATCCGCCGCCGTGAACGGCTTCGGCCCGCCGCCGCCTTCACCGAACGAGCGCAGGTGCTCCATCAGTTCGCGCTGCGCCAGCGCCGCGCCGATCGAGCTTTCGGTGAACGCCTTGCCGGTCGCGCCAAGCGCTGACCCGCCTGCTTTCAGCGTGCGGCTCGCCAGCGGGATATCGTTGGTGATGACGATGTCGCCCGGCTGCACCCGCTCGGCGATCCAATCGTCGGCCGCGTCCGGTCCCGCATCCACCACTGTCAGCGTCGCATCCGGCGGCACGCGCATGAACGCGTTGGCGACCACCTGCACAACGCATCCCGTGCGCCGCGCGACGCGATAAACCTCTTCCTTCACGGGGCAGGCGTCGGCATCGACATAGATGATTGGCGCGGGCACGCGGGTCTCCGGATCGCCGTGCGTAACGCCAGGCGCGCAATTCGTCGACTGGTCGCGCTAGAGGGTGGCGCAGCGGCTGCTCTCGGGGCAATGTCGCCGCGATTTTGAGACGTCGGGGAACTCCATGAACAAGCTTCTCGCACTCGCAGCAGCGGCCTTGCTCACGCTGAGCGGCTGCAGTCAGAACAACGCCGCCGGCTGGGCC
>DASPMA010000463.1:0-6707 GCA_035627335.1 Binatia bacterium | reverse complement strand
TCTTGCGGTTCATCACGAAGCGCGCGTTCTGGCGGTACTGCGTTTTCGGCGTGTAGATGAGATCGATCAGATCATCGACCGGGTCGGAAGCGGCGAAGCCGCCATCGACGCCGGTGGCGATGTAGCCGATCTGACCCCATGCGTGGCTGGCTTCAGCCGCCATCGTGTAGGCCAGGAAGCCTTTCGGCTTGTTTGTCCCATCGCCGCTCACGAACGCGGTCCGCTCCTGACCCGCGAACGCCTCTTCCACTTCGCCGGCGATCCACTCTTCGAGATTGACGAAGCTGTCGTCGAGCAGCGTCTGCGTTGCGGCGAGGTTCGCGTAGAGTTCGGCCGCCGGAAACTCGATCATTTCCAACGTCGGCGTCGTCGTCTGCGCGCGAGCCCCAGTCTCGGCCACCCAGCCCGTGCCCGCGGCGGTCAAGCTGATCGGCTTCTTGAACACGTTGGCGCTGGTCGTGCGCACCGTTGCGATTCCGCGCATCGGCGAGACTTGCTTCAGACGGGACTCGATCAGGCGATCGAGTTCGGGCGGAGCGAGGTAGCCGCCGTCCGGATCCGACCCGACGCTGAGCGCCTTGGCTTCGAACTGCGTCAGCGCCGCGATGTCGCCGCGCCGCAAATAGGCCGACCAAGCCGACTTGTGCTCGCTCACCGCCGGATCGGCGCCAAGCGCCGGCCGGCGGCCCGCAAGCGCCGCTTTCTCGATCAACGATTTGTGCTCCGCGAGCGCGCGATCGATGCGCTCGACCTTCTCTTCCAGCAGCACGTCGCCGCGGGCTTTCTCGATGGCGTCAAGACGCGCATCGTTGGCGGCTTTGAATTCCTCGAATGCGCGCATCAGCGCATCGCCCGCGCCGTCAGCCGGCGCGGCTTTCACTTCTTTCTTCACGTCTTTCTCCTTCAAGCAGCGCGTGCGAACCCTCGCGCCAGGGTCAGCCGCGGCATGTTGCGGCCAGCAAAAGTGGCGTCCGGTTTTGCGTCCGGCCGCACATCATCAAGAAGCGCGCGCGCCGTAAGGCGCGCGAGGGGCTGCATCGGATGCGTCACGATTGACACTTCCAGAAGTTCAACTTCACTCAGCACGCGCCCCTTGGCGTGCGCGTGCGCGACGATCGGCACAAAGCCGATAGAGAGCCCATCGACGCCACGCGCGATCATTCTCTTGGCGCGCACAGCGCCTGGCTGGTCGTCGCGGATCTCGCCGCGCAGGAAGAGACCGCGGCTATCTTCGCGCACCTCGTTCCAGTGGCCCGCGAGCAAGCGCCGTTCGTGCTCCACGAGCATTGGCAAGGTCTCGCCCCGTCGCTTCAGCGACGCCGCAAAGGCGCCTGCCCGCACGATGTCGTGCATCTGGTCCTCGACGCCGAACAGGGCGGCGTAGCCTTCGACGATCATTCGTCGTCCAGACGCTGCTCGATCCGCGCTAGGCTCCGGCGCGCTTCGAGCACCTGCTCTTCCAGCCGCGCCAAACACTCCGCTACTTCCGGCTGCGTGGCGACCGCGCGCTCCACTTCTTCCAGCCTCGCGGCCGCCCGGCCAGCCCAGATCAGGCCGCCGGCGGTCTCCAAGAACAGCGCGAAGATGAGCGCGAAGGTAATGCGTGGATCGACGGCAAGCTTCATCATGCGCGCTCCGGCGTATCGACGCCGGCGAGGCGGCGCTTTTCGTTGGTGTCCAGGAAGTCCGCCGCGCCGACGCGCGCCCATAGCGCTTCACGCTCAAGCGCGAGCGCGGGCACGGCTTCGAGATCGACGCTGACCGCTGCAAGCCCCGCTTCCGGCCAGCGATCGCCAATCCACGCTTCGATCGCGCGTGCGGCTTTCATCGCCAGCGGCAAGGCCGTTTGGCGCCAGAAGGCGAGATTGGCTTCGCGGTAGTTCGAATAAGTATTGTCGCCTGGAATGCCCAGCAGCATCGGCGGCACGCCGAACGCCAGAGCGATGTCGCGCGCGGCGGCGTTGCGCGCTTCGATGAAGTCCATGTCCGCCGGCGAGAACGACATCGGACGCCATTCGAGCCCGCCGTCGAGCACCATGGGCCGGCCCGCGTTCGCCGCGCCGAGGTGCATATCGGCCAGCTCCTGCTTCAAGCGGCGGAATTGTTCTTCGGTCATCGAGTCCGCGCCGCGCGTTCCGGTGAAAACCAGCGCGCCGGATGGGCGCGCGGCGTTGTCGATCAGCGCCTTGTTCCAGGCCCCGCCGGAATTGTGGATGTCGATGGAGAAGGCCGCGGCCTCCATCGGCGAGAGGCCGTACCAGTCGTCCGCCGGATGGAAGAGCTTCACGTGCAGGATCGGCGCTTCGCCGCTGATCGGATCGCGCTCGAAGCGCCGCACATTCGCGCCGCAGCGATGCTCCCAGCCGATAGGCCAGCCGTCGGCGCCGGGCACGACGCTCATACGATCGGGACGCAGCACGTAGAGTTCGCTTGGCGTGCTCGCTTCGATGCTGGCTGCTTCGAGATACGCGTTTCCGCTCACCTGCAGGTGGCCATAGAAGGCTTCGAGCAATTCGACGCCGGTCTGCTCCGGGTTCGGCCGCGCCAGCAGGCGGGAGAGCGGATGTTGTTTCGGCCCCACTTTCAGCGGCGCGCTGGCGGCGGCCTCGGCGATCATGCGCACGCAGCGATAGGCGATGGCGTTCTGCGCGTAGCCTTCGCGCGCGAACGCGGAAGTATCGCGCATCGGCCATACCGGCCGGCCCGGCGCGTGCCAGGCCAGCAGTTTGCGCTCCACGCGCTGCTGCGCGCGGAGTATTCTCCACCAATCGAACATACTTGTCTTTCTCTCAGAGTATCCGTGCGCGCGGCCCATCGCCGCCCAGCAGCAAATCGGTCAGCGCCCACACCAGCGCATCGACGCGGTCGGGGCTCTGCCCGAACCCTTCCGCACCGAAGCTGCACATTTCATCTTCCAGCTCCGGAAAGCTGGCGGCATGCTTTACCTGTCCCAGCGTGTAGCGCATCGCGATCGGTTCGGCGCGTGCGTGCTTGCCCTTGCTCGCATACACAAGGTTCACCTGAAGCCGCGGCGCAGCTGCACGCAGCACCGACCGCACAAGTTCACCGCCATTGTTGCCTTCGGCCACGATCGTGTGAGCGCCGACGCTTTCGGCGAGGCTAGCGACTCGCGCGGCCCAGACATGCGGCTGCGCGCCCTGCACAGTCGCATCCGCCAGCACCACCGCGCGCCGCTCGCCGCCTTGGCCCCAAGCCGCCGCCGCGATGATCCCGCACGCATCAGCGCGCGGCCCTGCGGATGCGGGCGGATCGACGGCGACCACAACGCGATCGAACGGCCCGGCGATAGGTTCGCGCGCCGCGTCGATGTCAGCCCGTTTCCAGAGCGCGCCTTCGAGGTCTTCGATCAGCTCGCCCAGCAATTCCTGGCGGTGGCGCCCGCTTCCGGCCCAGCGCTCGTTCAGCGCCGCGATGAAGTCGGGCGCAACATTGTGCGCATTCTCCCAAGTGGACGAGCGCGTCACGACCGTATCGGGCGCCGCGATCAGCCGCTTCAGCGCGCGGATCGGACGCGGCGTCGTCGTCACCAGCATGCGGGGGCGCTGACCAAGGCGCAGGCCATGCTCCAACGTCGCCAGCGTTTCATCCGGGTTGGCCCAGTAGCAAAGCTCATCGCACCAGGCGGCGTCGAACTGGGGACCCCGCAAACTCTCGGGATCTTCAGCCGAGAAGCAGGACGCCTGCGCGCCATTCGCCCAGACCAGCCGCTTCCTGCTTGCCTCGTAAGCCGGCCGCCGCCCGCTGCCGAGCGAACGCAAACCCGACTGGCCTTCGACCATCACCTCGCGCACGTCGTGGAACGTCGGCCCGATCAGCGCGATGCGTCCGGCTTTCCGCCCGCGCGCCTGCGCCGCGACCCATTCGGCGCCGGCGCGTGTCTTGCCCGAGCCGCGCCCGCCCATGAAAAGCCAAGCCCGCCAGTCGCTGACGGGTGCGAGCTGCTCCTTGCGGCCCCAGAAACCCCATTCATGGAGCAGCCACTCCACTTGCGATGCGCTCAAGCACCTCATCAGGAGCGCCAGCGTGGTCGGCCTGCACGAGGCGAGTAATCCGGCCAAGGAGTTCGGCGCGTTGAACGTCTTCATCGGTCTCCGTGTCGGCCGCCTCCGCGGCAATGAAGTCGGCGACGTCGCGTTCGGCCCGGATGAGCGCGCTGACAGCTTTGGCGCGGCGCTCGGCGTCAGCCGCCTCTCCGCCCGCCAGAGCGCTGTGCGCCTCGTCCAGCAACACCCTCAGACCTTTGCCTACGTCCATTTCCGCCTCGCTCGTCTCGAACCCAAAATCTCGACAGTGCCGGTAAGCTAACCCCTAACCGGTTCGGTCGGATTGTTTTTTCGGAAAGCCTGTCGAATCCGTGCATTGGGTCCGGAAAAGCATGGATACAAGGGGCCTATTTCCGCGTTTCCCTGGCCAGAATTCGGCCATACCTCTATTGGACACCACCCGCGGCGGAGACATTTTTGAGCAACGACAGGCCTGATTTCCGGCGCAGCGTCGATTGGGCGAAGCTGCGGGCCGCAGCTGCGCAAGAGCAATTCAATCAGATGCTCGCGGACCGCCGCGTGACATGGCGCCAAGTCGCCAGCGGCATGGCCGGCGTCGTGCTCATCATGGTGCTGGGCTTGTGGCTCTGGATTTACTGGGGCCTGCCGCGCGTGCCGGATCAGGAAGCGCTGTGGTCGCTGAACCGCCAGCAATCCGTGATGTTCTTGGACACGAACGGCCAGATCCTCGGGGTGCGCGGACCGTATTACGGCCAGCGCGCGCGCCTGGCGGACATTCCCGATTACGTGCCGCAAGCCTTCCTCGCGATCGAGGACCGCCGTTTCTATCAGCACGAGGGCGTCGACCGCATGGCGGTGCTGCGCGCCATCGTCGCCAACGTGCGCGCGGGCGAGACCGTACAAGGCGGCTCGACCATTACGCAGCAGCTGGCGCGCAACTTGTTCCTGACGCCGTCGCAGACGATCAACCGCAAGCTGCGCGAAATGGTGCTCGCGTCGCGCATCGAGCGGCGTCTGAGCAAGGACGAAATTCTCGAACTCTATCTCAACCGCGTTTATCTCGGCGATCAGGCCTATGGCATCGACGCCGCTGCACGCCGCTTCTTCGGCCACCCTGCCAGCGAGCTGACGCTCGCCGAAGCGGCAATGCTGGCCGGGCTGCCCAAGGCGCCATCGCGCTCGGCGCCGACTGAGAGCATGGAGCGAGCAACCGCGCGCCAGCACGTCGTGCTCGAAGCCATGGTCGAAGCCGGCTTCATCACGCCCGAGCAGCGGGACGAAGCGCGCGCCGAAGAGATCGACGTCGTCGGGCGCCCGCCCGCCGAACGCTCGATGGGCTATGCCTTCGATCTTGCCGTCGAACAGGCGCGCGCCGCCGTCGGCGATGAAACGCCGGACCTCGTCATCCAGATGACGGTGGAGCGCGACGTGCAACGCGCGGCGGCGGACTCCATTCGCCGCCGTCTCGGCAACCGCGCCTTCGGCCGCCGGCCGCTGCAGGCGTCGGCGATGATCGTCGACCGCCAAGGCGCGATCCGCGCGCTTATCGGCGGCACCGACTACAGCGCCTCCAAGTTCAACCGCGTCACGCAAGCGCGCCGCCAGCCCGGCTCTGCGTTCAAGGCGTTCGTCTACACCGCCGCCATGGAGGCGGGGCTCGACACCGAGGACGTGCGCTACGACGAGCCCATCGTGATCGACAATTGGCGTCCGCGAAATTACGACGAGGGCTATCGCGGCGCGGTCACGCTGCGCACCGCCATGGCCCTGTCGATCAATACGGTTGCGGCGGCCGTAACCGCCGAGATCGGCCCGCGTCGCGTCGCCGATACTGCGCGCCGGCTGGGCATTTCCGAGATGCCGGAGCGAAACCAGTTCGTGCCGCCCTCCATCGCGCTCGGCTCCATCGAGACGACGCTCTGGGAAATGACGTCCGCGTTCGCCGTTTACATGAACGACGGACGCCGCATCGATCCGCACATTATCCAGCGCGTCACCAACTCCGCCGGCGAAGAACTCTACGTGCGCCCGCCCTACGAGGGTCCGCGCGTGCTCGATCAGGCCATCGTCGAGCGCATGAATTCCATGATGGGCGCGGTGGTGCTGCGCGGCACCGGCACCGGCGCGCGGCTTGGCGACCGCGACGTTGCCGGCAAAACCGGCACCAGCTCGGATTGGCGCGACGCCTGGTTCATTGGCTACACGGCCGATTATGCAGGCGGCGTCTGGGTGGGCCATGACGACTTCACCTCGATGGGCCGCACTACCGGCGGCACCATTCCGGCGCAGGTCTGGGCCGACACGATGCGCGTGGCGCACGAGGGCGTCGAGAACCACCCGCTGCCGGGCTATGAGCAGCCCGCCTACTCGCCGGAGCAAGTCGAAATGGCGAGCTTCTTCGACAGTCTCGCGGAAGAGTTTGGCAAGTCCCCGATCGAAGACCTCGGCGACGCGATCGAACAAATCTTCCAGTAGGCTGCGCGCATGGCCCGGGGACCTGCGCTCGCGCACATCAAAGGTTTGCGCCTGACCCTCGGCGGGGCGCCGCTGTTCGACGGCGTGGATTTCGTACTGCACCGGGGCGAGTGCGTCGCGCTGATCGGCGCCAACGGCGCCGGAAAGTCGACGCTGATCCGCATGCTGGCGGGACTCACTGAACCGGACGCGGGCGAGATCGCTTAT
>DASPMA010000462.1:0-3229 GCA_035627335.1 Binatia bacterium | reverse complement strand
ATAACGAATACGGCGTGCTGCTGGACCTGCTTTCGCGCTGACTTATTCGTGTTGCGCCGGCACGCGGCCGACGACGCCTTCGCGCCTGGGATCGGCGCCGCCGACCAATCCATCCTCCGTCACCAGGATCGCGTGCAGCCCGCTCTCTTCGAGCCCCGACACATCACGTAATTCCCAGCCGCGTTCGCGCAGGGCGTCGAGCACGCCGGCGGGCGCACGCTCGTTCTCTACGTTCACCGTGGGTAACCGCGCCGTCGCGTTCGAAAGATCGATCGCTGTTTGCGGCGCCAGCCCCCAATCCAGAATCCCGACTGTAGCGCGCGCCACATAACCGATGATCGCGGAGCCGCCCGGGGAGCCGATCACCAGCACCAACTCGCCATTGCGATCGGTCACAATAGTTGGCGACATCGAAGAACGCGGCGCCTTGTGCGGGGCTGCGGCATTCGCCACGGGCCGTCCGTTGAGCGTCGGCCGGTATGAAAAGTCGGTGAGCTGATTATTGAGGAAAAACCCGGCCGCCATGCGTTGCGAGCCATATGCCGCCTCGATCGTCGCCGTAAGCGAGACCGCGTTGCCCCATTGGTCAACGACGGAGAGATGTGTGGTGCCGGCGTCATTGCTTTGCACGCGGCCCCACGCATCGAACAGCTCGCGGCCAACCGGCATGCCTGGTTCAACGCGCGCCGGCGCGCGCGACAGGTCGATCAGCCGCGCGCGCTCGTCGAGATAGGCCGGCGCAACCAATTCGCGTGTCGGCACCGGCGCGAATTGATCGTCAGCCATGTAGTGGTCGCGATCCGCGTAGGCGAGGCGGCTCGCCCACATGAACGCGGCCCAATCGCCGGCATCGCCTGGGCCCTGTGGCTGTGGCCGCGCGCGTTGATAAAGCCCGAGGATGGCCAGCACGGCGTTGCCCGAACTTGGCGGGCCAGCCGTGCAGACGCGATACACGCGAAACGCCCCGCACACCGGCTCCAACCTGCGCGGCCGGATCGACTGCAAATCCGACAGCGTCAGCGTGCCGGCCAGCGGCTCTCGCCGCGCCGCCGCGACAATGGCTTCGGCGATCGGTCCCTCGCTCAGGGCGCGCGGGCCTTCCTCGGCGATCGCGCGGAGTGTCGATGCATATTGGGGATTGCGCAGCAAGTGGCCGGCGGGATGCGGCCGCCCGCGCCGGTCGAACAGATACGCGCGCGCCGCTGGATCGCGCCGGAGGCGGCCGCGCTCCGCTGTCGAGGCCAGAATGCGCGCCATGCGCGGCGACACCTCAAACCCAGTCTCCGCCAGCCGGATCGCTGGTTCGAACAAGCGCGCCCAGGGCAAGCGTCCATGGTCCTCATGCGCCATCTTCAGCATCGCGATCAGCGACGGCCCGCCGATAGCGCGCCCGCTATTCTGCGCATCGAGCGTGCGCAGCGGCTCGCCGTTTGCGCCCATGAACATGTCAGGCCTCGCACCGGCGGGCGCGCGCTCGCGGCCGTCATAGGCGATGATGTTTTCGCTCGCGCCATCGTAGTGGACGAGAAAGCCGCCGCCGCCCACGCCGGAACTCTGCGGCTCCACCAGTCCGAGCACCAGTTCCGCCGCGATTGCCGCGTCCACCGCGGCGCCGCCGGCGCGCAAGATTTCCAACGCCGCTTCCACGGCGTGCGGATTGGCGGCCGCCGCCATCGCTTCGCCGCCGCCCTCGCGTGCGGGCTCGCCCAAAGGCCCTGACGCGGTCGCACACGCTATCAGCACGAGCGCGACGAAGGGCGCGGCAATCCGCTTCAGCGATTGCTTGTCAAACATGCGGGCGCTTCCTACGACGACGAGTTCCAATTCTGGTAACGCGAAAGACCCGCCATGGCGCGTCCCGGTCCATTCAATTCTTTGGGTGATGTCCAGGGTTTGTCTATAGGCTGCGCAGAAGACGCGAAGGTGCTGACAGGCGTCACCGTGATCGTGCCTGACGACCGCGCGGTGTGCGCGGTCGAAATACTCGGCGGCGGTCCAGGCACGCGCGAAACTGACGCGCTCGCATCAAAGAACCTCGTCGACGCCGTGGATGGTGTCGTGCTCGCGGGCGGATCTGTGTACGGCCTTGGCGCCGCGGACGGCGTCGCCGCCGCGATGGGCGCCGAAGGGCGCGGCTTTGCGCTGATTGATTTGCCAGGCGTGCCGCGCTCGCCCGTGATCCCCGCCGCGATTCTCTACGATCTCGCCAACGGCGGAGACAAGGCGTGGGGCGATGCGCCGCCTTACGCCGCGCTCGGCAAACGCGCCTACGCTGCGCGTTCGCGCGACGTGAAGCTCGGCAATGCCGGCGCGGGCCTTGGCGCGAAAGCCGGCGCGCTCAAAGGCGGGCAGGGCAGCGCCAGCATCGTGACACAGGACGACTTCACCATTGCCGCGCTTGCCTGCGTAAATTCGTGGGGCTCAACAACAATGCCTGGCAGCCGCGCCTTCTGGGCTTATCCGTTCGAGATCGACGATGAGTTCGGCCGCGTGAAGCCCCATGCGAACATCGCCGTCGATGCCGAAGACTGGGCCGGCGCGAAGTTCGCGCCGGCGCCGCGCGCCAACACCACCATCGCCTGCGTCGCCGTCGACGCCGATCTCACGCCAGCCGAAGCCAAGCGCGTCGCGCAAATGGCCAGCGCCGGTCTGGCGCGCGCCATCCGTCCCGTGTTCGCGCCCTTCGACGGCGATATCGTGTTCGCCCTCGCCACCGCGAAGAAGAAGACACCGGAGCCGCGCCCGCTTTCCATAGCCCGCTTCGGCGCCGCCGCCGCCGATTGCCTGACGCGCGCGATCGCGCGCGGCGTCTATGCGGCGGAGACCATCGGGCCGCACATGAGCTGGCGCGATCTGGGCTGACCCATGGCGCCCATCACCGTGAAGCCAGGCAAGGTGAAGACGTTCAAGGACGCGGGCGCCTTCTACGCCTGGCTCGGCAAGCACCATGCAACCGAGGACGAGGTCTGGATCAAAATCCACAAAGTCAGCTCGGGCCTCAAATCCATCACGCCTGCGGAAGCCATCGACGTCGTGCTCTGCTGGGGCTGGATCGACGGCGTGCGCAAGGGACTCGACGATAAGAGCTTCCTGCAGCGTTATTCGCCGCGCACGAAAAAGAGCATCTGGAGCCAGATCAACATCAAGAACGTGGCGCGCCTCAGCCGCGAGGGCCGCATGACCGAGCACGGGCTCAAGGAAGTGGAAGCCGCGAAGGCAGATGGCCGCT
>DASPMA010000461.1:0-23109 GCA_035627335.1 Binatia bacterium | reverse complement strand
CCTTATGACGATCCGCTGCTGATCTCGTACGCGCTCTATGGCGGGCTCGATCCGCACGACAAGACATTCCTGGTCGAGAAGCATCTCGGTCATGGGCTCATGCCACTCAGCGATCTGGTTGGGCGCGGCAAGAGCCAAGTCAGTTTCGATCAAGTGCCGATCGATCGCGCGTCGCAGTATTCGTGCGAACAATCGGATGCGGCGCTCAGGCTATGGCGCAAGCTGAAGCCCGAACTCTCGCGGGAGCGGCTGATCACCGTCTACGAAACGCTCGAGCGGCCGCTGCCGCCGGTGCTGGCGGCGATGGAACGCGAGGGGATCAAGATCGACCCGCAGATGCTCTCGCGCCTCTCTGGCGATTTCGCGCAGCGCATGCTGCAATATGAAGCGGAAGCGTACGGACTCGCGGGCCGTGAGTTCAATCTAGGCTCGCCCAAACAGCTCGGCGAAATCCTGTTTGACGAGATGAAGCTCGCCGGCGGCTCGAAGACGAAGACCGGCGCGTGGTCGACGGACGCGTCCATTCTCGAAGCGCTCGCGGAAGAGCACGATCTGCCGAACAAGGTGCTGGAGTGGCGACAGCTCTCCAAGCTGCGCTCAACCTACACCGAGGCGTTGCAAGCGGCGGTGAACCCGCAGACACGCCGCGTCCACACCACGTACGCGCTCGCGGCGAGCACGACGGGCCGGCTCGCCTCGAACGATCCCAACCTGCAGAACATCCCGATCCGCACCGAGGAAGGCCGGCGCATCCGCGAGGCGTTCATTGCCGAAGAAGGTCATTGCCTCGTCTCGGCTGACTATTCGCAGATCGAGCTTCGCCTGCTCGCACACGTCGCCGACATTCCGCAGCTGAAGCAGGCCTTCGCCGACGGGGTCGATATTCACGCGCGCACCGCGTCGGAAATGTTCGGCGTGCCCGTGGAAGGCATGCCGAAGGAAATCCGCAACAACGCCAAGGCGATCAATTTCGGCATTATCTACGGCATCAGCGCGTTCGGCCTCGCCCGCAATCTAGGCATAGAGCGCGAAGAGGCGAGCGCGTACATCAAGAAATACTTCGAGCGCTTCCCCGGCATCCGCGACTACATGGAAGAGACCAAGACCTTCGCCCGCGCCAACGGCTACGTGAAGACGATCTTCGGCCGCCGCATCTGGGTCGCCGGCATCAAGTCGAAGAACTTGCAGGAGCGCGCCTTCGCCGAGCGCCAGTCGATCAACGCCCCGCTCCAAGGCGCCGCCGCCGACATCATCCGCCGCGCCATGGTTCGCCTGCCGGATGCGTTAGCGGAGGCCGGTCTTGAGTCGCGCATGCTGCTGCAAGTGCACGACGAACTCGTGTTCGAAGCGCCGAAGGCGGAAGCCGACGCGCTCTGCGCGCTCGCGCGAAACGTGATGCAGGCTGCGCCAGAGCCGGCGGTGCAACTCAGCGTGCCGCTAACGGTAGACGCGAGGGCCGGCGCAACATGGGGCGCGGCGCACTGATGGCAAAGAAAACTGATATCCAAGGCGGCTGTCATTGCGGCGCGGTGCGCTATGTGCTGACGGCTGCGCCCTTTAACAGCATGATCTGCCATTGCCGCACGTGCCGCGGCGTTTCCGGCTCGCCGATCCTCGCCTGGATAAGCGTGGCGCGCGACGGCTTCACATTCAGCAAAGGCCATCCGAAAGAATACGTGTCGTCCGATAACGTGCTGCGTCAGTTTTGCGGCCGGTGCGGCACGCAGCTCACCTATGCTCGCACGGACGACGAGGACGAGATCGACGTGACCACGGCGAGCCTCGACGACCCCAATGCGTTTCCCCCGGGCCACCATTCCTGGCTGCAGCACGATCTGGCCTGGCTCAAATTCGGCGATGGCCTGAAGACGTTTCAAAAATCGCGCGACGACAGCTGAATCGCCATCAATGCGCCGCTGTCGCCTGTTGCGCTGACCTTTTCGGGGAGAGGTCATGCTGCGCAGGCTTATCGTCGCCGTCGCATTCGCTGTTTGCACTTCGCCGGTGCACGCCCTCGAGCCAAGCGAACTCATCGGAGATTGGGATACGTGGTGGGCAAACGCGCCGGGCCAAGAGCCAGACGGCGGCGGCCCGATGCGCATTAGCGCCGACACCCACGCTCAGGCGCTGGACGGCGTCCTTCCCGCGCCTGGCTTTGACGGCGTGATGAACGGCGAAGTGGAGCAGCGCGAGGACGGCGCGCTTGTTTGGAATGGCCGCTGGGCCAGCATCTGGGCCGAAGGGACCACCACGGGCACGTTCAGCTTGATCTTCACCGACGCGCACACGTTCACTGGAAAGTGGTCGACCGACGACGGCGAAGTCGACGGCGCTGCCTGGAACGGCCAGCGTGCGCGCTAATCCTCGGCGCGCTTGATCTCCACGGCCTGCGCGCTCCGGTTCGCCGGCCCGTGATGCACGGCTTCAACGTTGTGCCCATCCGGATCGTGCAGGAAGCAGGCGAAGTAGCCGGGATGATATTCACGCTCGCCCGGCCCGCCGTTGTCGCGTCCGCCAGCCATCAGGCCAGCTTCATGGAAGCGCCGCACTGCCTCGTGGTCCGCGGCCTGAAACGCCAAGTGCACGTGGCTTGGGCCGGCCTCGTCGGCTGCATCGATCCAAAGTTCATCGAAATTGATGTGCCCGTCGCTCTCGCTTGTCGGCTGACGCCCGAGCGCGCCGAGCACGGCGCGATAGAAGAACTTGGAGCGCTCAAGATCGCTGACCCTGAGGTGCACGTGGTCGATCAGGCGTCCGAAATAGAAGGTCTGGCCCATGACAGCGCGAACTGGCGCGTGGCCGAAAAAAGTCCAGCCTCGCCAATGCCGCGACACCGCCGCGCTCGCAATCGGGCCAGCCGAGGGCGAGATTCGGGGAACCTGTTTCCCTCTGCCTTATTGACGGCTAAGACTGGCCCCACCACTTCATTACAGACGCGTTAGGAAGCGGCCCACATGTCCACCATCGCCCTTGTCGACGACGACGAGAACATCCTCGCCTCCCTCAAAGTTTTCTTTGAAGGCGAGGGCCATACGGTGCGCACCTACACGGACGGCGCCACCGCGCTGACGGCGCTGGCGGAAACGCCGCCGGACATCGCCATCCTCGACATCAAGATGCCGCGCATGGACGGCGTCGAGGTGCTGAAGCGGCTGCGCCAAAGCTCGAACCTGCCCGTGATCTTCCTCACCTCGAAGGACGACGAGATGGACGAGGTGGTCGGCTTCAATGTCGGCGCCGACGACTACATCAAAAAGCCATTCTCCCAACGCTTGCTCAGCGAGCGCGTGAAGGCGCTGCTGCGCCGGTCGCGCGGCGCCGCGGCGGGCGGCGAGACGGGAGACAAGAAGCCCATCGTGCGCGGCGAGCTCACGCTCGACCCCAATCGTCACGCCTGCACTTGGAAGGGCGAACCGGTGCGGCTGACGGTCACCGAATTCCTTATTCTGCAGGCACTCGCCCAGCGTCCCGGCTATGTGAAAAGCCGCGACCAATTGATGGACGCGGCTTATGACGATCAGGTCTATGTCGACGACAGAACAATCGACAGCCACATCAAGCGGCTCCGCAAGAAATTCCGGGACATCGACGGTGAGTTCGACGCGATCGAAACGCTCTACGGCGTCGGGTACCGGTACAACGAAGCCTGAGCGCCCGCGCGCTGAAGGGCTGCGTGCGATCGCGCGATCACGCATCGCGCGCATCATCTTCATTTGGAATTTCGCCGGGCTCGCCTTTTTGATCGTCGGCGTCTTGCTGCTGACGGAAATGCGCGCGGGGCTAACGCAAGCGCAGTTCCGCAATCTGCGCACGCAGGGCGAACTGATCACCAATCTCCTGATCGAGACCGGCACGATCGAGGGTACCGAAGCCAATCCCAACCCGTACGTGAACGAGCCGGCGGTTCGAGCCGTGCTGAAGCGCATCCTGCCGCCGATCGCCGAAGGCGCGCGGCCGGGTGTTGGCCGGCCACGCGTACGCATGTTCGCGCCGGATGGACGGCTGATCGCCGACAGCGATGTTATATACGACCGCCTCGTCGAAACGCCGCTGCCGGACATCGGCGATCAGCCCACGATCCAGGAGCGCGTGCAGCAGGCCGCCGAGCGTGTCGAGTATTTGCGGCTGACGCCGTGGCGGCCGACCGCTTCCTTGGAGGAGGAGCGGGCGCGCGCCCTGGTCGGCGAAATCGCGCGCAGCGAGCGGCTGAACGAGCGCGGCGAACGTGTGGTGTCGGTGACGCTGCCCGTACGGCGCGTGCAACAGGTGGTCGGCACCGTCACCATCGAGAGCGCCGACGTGGAACGCATCCTGGTCGCCGAGCGGGCGAGCATGATTCCGTTCGTGATTGGCGCCTCGATCGCGATCTTCCTGTCGTCCTTGCTGCTGGCGCTTTTTATCGCACGTCCGATCGAACGTCTCGCGGTAGCGGCGGACCGGTTGCGCCTCACCGGCGCGACGCGGCTCAAGCTGCCGGACGTAACCAAGCGCAAGGACGAAATCGGCGCGCTGGGGCACTCGCTCGAAGCGATGACGGGCGCGCTGGCGGACCGCATCGACGCCAATGAACGCTTCGCGGCCGACGTCAGCCACGAAATCAAGAACCCGCTCGCGTCGATCAAGTCGGCCGTGGAGTCCGCGCGCGCGGCAAAGGATCATGACGGACAGAACCGGATGCTGGCGATCGTCGCGCAGGACGTCGGGCGGCTCGACCGTCTGATCACCGACATCGCCCGCGCCAGCCGCATTGAAGCGGAGACCGCGCGCGGCGATCTCGAGCGTATAGACCTCGGCGCCATGCTGCATGACTTGACGGCGGCGTACGCCGCTCCGCCCGACGAAGAAGAGCACGTACACGTCGAATTCAAAGGACCGAAACCCGAGGGCGCGCTGGTGCTTGGTCAGGCCGGCCCGCTCGGTCAGGTCTTTCGCAATTTGATCGACAACGCCCGCTCTTTCAGCCCGGAAGGCGGGCACGTGACCATCAGTGTGGACGTGCCGCGCGGCGGCCAAGTTGTTCGCGCGACGGTGGAAGACGAGGGCCCGGGCATCCCAGCCGAGAACCTCGAGACGGTGTTCGAGCGCTTCTATACCCAGCGGCCGAAGGGCGCGGCGTTCGGCGGCAATTCGGGACTCGGGCTCTCTATCGCGCGCCAGATTGTGACGGCGCACGAAGGCCGAATTTACGCGCAAAATCGCATCGAAGGCGGTGCGCGCCTTGTCGTCGAACTGCCGCTGACGGGGGCGCCGCGGCCGTGAGTTGTTCGTCGCAAACTGCGGAGGGGGTGCGCGTTTCCCTTTTCTCGGAACCGCCGAGGGGGTATGTGGCGCCACCTCGGAAGGCCACCCTGACGGGCGGCGGGAGCATCGAATGATCGGCGTCGTGGTGGTGTCTCACGGCCGTCTGGCGGACGAATTCGTCGCCGCGGCCGAACACGTGCTGGGACCCCAAGAGCAGATGCGAGCAATCGCAATCGGTCCTAATGACAATATGGAAGAGCGGCGCACCGACATCATCGACGCCGTGCGCACGGTCGATCGCGGCGACGGCGTCGTAATTCTCACCGACATGTTCGGCGGCACGCCGTCAAACCTCGCCATCTCGGTGATTAACCAGGTGAAGACCGAAGTGATCGCCGGCGTGAACCTGCCGATGCTGATCAAGCTGGCTGAAGTCCGCGACCGCGTGAGCTTGCCGGAGGCGGCGCTTGCGGCGCAGGATGCGGGCCGGCGCTACATCCGAGTCGCCTCCGTGGAGCTCGCTGGCGGCGCCGCCTAGTTCGGGCAGGGGAATGACCGTCAAGCGGACGATCCGAGTCGTCAATCAACGCGGCTTGCACGCGCGCGCTTCGCGGCAACTGGCCGAGTTGGCGCTCAGCTATGAGACCACGCGCATCTTCGTGAAACGTGAGGACGAAGAAGCCGATGCGCGCTCGCTTATGGATCTTATGATGCTGGGCGCCGGGATCGGCCAGGACGTTGAAGTTGAAACGCGTGGCCCGCAGGCTGAAGAAGCCATGGCTGCAGTCGAGGCCTTGTTCGCGGCGAAATTTCACGAGAACGAATGAGCCCATGAAACTCTGGCTGCAGCCGCTCGCAGCGGCGCTGGCGTTCGTGTTATGCGCCGGTCTCTCCGCTCCCTCGCAACGCATCACCTACACGCTGACGCCAGTCGTGGAGGACGGCGCACTGCAGGCCGTGCAGATTGATCTCACGTTCCGCGGCCAAGGCGACGGCGAAACCAGCTTGCGACTGCCTGACGAATGGGGCGGCGAAACCGAACTGTGGCGCGGCATTGAAGGAATCGAGATCGTCTCCGGCGCGGAGATGCGCGAGGGCGAGAGCATCAGCGAACGCGTGCTCACGCATGAACCCAACGCGCGCATTCACGTGCGCTATCGCGTGATTCAGGACTGGGAAGGCGTCCCGACGGGCGGGCGCAACACGTACCGTCCGATCGTGCAGCCGACATATTTCCATCTGATCGGCGAAACGGCGCTCGTGACGCCTGGTCTGCACAACGCCACGCCCACCCGCATCCGTGCGCGGCGCATGCCGCGCGGCTGGCGCTTTGCGTCCGATCTGCAGCATCGCGGGCTTGCGCTCGGTCATGTGTGGGCCAGCATCACCGTTGGCGGCGACTATCGCATCAACACGGCCTCCGATGGCGCCACACGCGTGGCCATCCGCGGCGAGTGGAGCTTCACCGACAAAGCCTTTGCCGAGCAGGTCGCCGACATAATCGGCGGACACCGAGCCTTCTGGAGCGACCGATCTTCGCCTTACCTCGTCACAGTGATCCCAACCGTGCAGAGCCACGAGGGACAAATGAGCGTCGGGGGCACAGGACTGGGCGATGCGTTTGCGTTTTTCGCGACTCCTAACGCGGATGACGCGCCCATCACGCGCACGCTCGCGCACGAGAGTTTCCATACCTGGATTCCCGGCCTGATCGGCGGCATGCCGGAGGAAAACGAAGCTGCGTCCTACTGGTTCTCGGAAGGGCTCACCGATTTCTACACGGGTCGCATGCTGGTCCGGGCCGGGTTGTGGGCGCCGCAGCAATTCGCCGACGATTTGAACGAGATGCTTGAGGCGTATGCGCAATCGCCGGTGCGCGAGGCGCCGAACAGCCGCATCGTCTCGAGTTTCTGGTCAGATCAACAGGTTCAACAGTTGCCCTATCAACGCGGCCGCTTCCTCATGACGATTTGGGATGCGCGCTTACGCACGCAGGGACGAAGTCTCGATCAAGCCGTATTGGAAATGCGCGAACGCGCGCGCCGCGGCGATCCGATGAAAGCGACCGATATGTTTCCGCTCGTGCTCGACTCGATAGGCCTCGACGTGCGTGCGGATATTGTGCGTCACGCTGAGGCGGGCGGGCGCGTGATGTTGCCGGAAGACGTGTTCGCGCCATGCGGTCGCGTGACCTCGCAGGAGGTGGCGCCATTCGACGCCGGCTTCGATATTCCGGCGATGCGCGCCAACGACCGCGTGATAAGTGGTGTCGATCCGGGTCTGCCGGCTTACGCGGCCGGACTTCGCGACGGGATGGTGTTCGTGCGCCAGCAATCGGGCCATGTCGGCGATCCGGAGCAGCAGCTGGTCCTGATCGTTCGCGATGGCGCGCAGGAGCGAACGATCAGCTATTTTCCGCGCGGCCACGGCACGTATCCGTTGCAGCGCCTGGAAATCGATCCGACGCTCGAAGGCGAGCGGCTGGCGCAGTGTCGGGACGTTCTCGGCGGGGTCTGAAACCACAACGCCCCGCGCCCGTTATCCGCACATGTCCCGCCCCGTGACCATCTCGATTCCTCACAACCTCGGCAAGGCCGAGGCCCGCGCGCGCATCGACAAAGGCTTCGATCAAATGAAAGCGCAGCTGGCGGCAGCTTCTGTCAGCAACGTGCGCCAGGCTTGGTCCGGCGACCGCCTGAACTTCAACGCCCAAGCGCTCGGCCAAACCTTCAACGGGGCCATCGACGTCGGCGAGCAGGACGTGAAGATCGAAGTCGCGCTGCCCGGCTTGCTGGGCATGTTCGCCGGCAAGATCGCGGGCAAGCTGAAGCAGCAGGGGACCTTGCTGCTGGAAAAGAAGTAACACTTGATGCCTGAAGCGCCGATCTGGCTTGTGAATACGATCGGGGTTGTCGCGGGCGTGTGCTCGATGACCAGCTTTATCCCGCAGATCGTGAAGATTCTACGCGAGCGGAGCGCGGCTGCGGTGTCGCTGCATATGTACGCCGTGACGATCGTCGGCTTCATCTGCTGGACCGCGTTCGGCGTGCTAACGAACTCCTGGCCGGTCACGCTTGCCAACGCCGTCTGCCTCGCGCTCGTCACGACGATCCTCGTCCTGCGCTTGCGTTTTGGCGACGAAGAGGGTTGAACACGCACATCGAGGGAGGGACGTCATGTTCAAGCGCGCTGCGCTGCTTTCACTCATCGCACTCGCCGCCTGTCAGCCGGCCGAGGAGGAGGCGGCCGCTCCCGCCGTTCAGCTGTACGCGATGAATTGCGGCGACGCCCAGTTCAGCGACATCGGCATGTTCGCCGATGACGGTTCGATGAACGGCCAATCCCGCACGCTGGTGGTGCCCTGTTTTCTGATCCGCCATCCGAGCGGCGATCTCATCTGGGACACAGGTTTCCCCGACGCCATCGCCGCCATGCCGGGCGGGCGGATGGAGCTTCCGCAAATGGGCGCGACGGTCGTCATGAACGCGACGCTGCAGTCGCAGCTCGAGCAGCTGGGTCTGGCGCCCGCGGACATTGAGTTCGTCTCCTTCTCCCATCAGCACGGCGATCACACCGGCAACGGCAATCTGTTTGCAGCCTCGATCTGGATCGTCGATACCGACGAACGCGCATACATGTTCAGCGACGAAGCGCGCCAGGGCCAAGCCTTCCCGGGTTACGCGCAGCTCGAGGACGCCGAGACGCGGCTGATCGAAGGCGACGCAGATTATGACGTGTTCGGCGATGGCAGCGTCGTCATCGTGCAGACGCCCGGCCACACGCCCGGCCACACGATCCTCAAGCTGCAGCTGGCGAACGCCGGCACGGTGCTTCTGACCGGGGATATGTATCACTTGGCGGAAACGAGAGAACGCCGCCTGGTGCCGAGCTTCAACACCGACCGCGCGCAGACGCTGGCTTCGATGGATAAGGTAGATCAACTCGCCGCCGCAACCAATGCGCGCGTCGTTCGACAGCACGTGCCGGAAGACTTCAACGCGCTGCCGCGTTTCCCGCAAGCGTTGAACTAGCCGCAGCGAGCGCGCCAAGTACGCGAAGATTTCGCGGACGCAGCATTGCAGCTGCACGCCTCGTGCGCGCAATGCCTAGCAAAGGCGTGGACTTTGTAAATGGTAAGGGCATCTTCAAAGCGCCTCGCGAGGGAGGGTGCATATGATTACGCCTGAAAACCAGGCCGCCTTTATGGGTTGGCTCGAATTTTGGGGGCCAAAAATTCTGCTGGCCATCCTGATCGTCATTATCGCGCATTTCGCGGCGAAGGCCGTGAAGTGGGCGATCGCGAAAGGTGTCGACCGCGTGCCGTTCCTGTCGCGCCGCGACAGCGCGGGGGGCGCAAAGCCGGCCGTCGATATCGGCGAACGCATCGGCGAAGTCGGCTATTGGCTCGTGTGGCTCTTGGGCCTCATGGCGGCGCTGGCGCAGCTTGGGACCTGGGCGAGCCCCGTCATCACGCCGCTCAATGGCATGGTCGCCAACTTCTTCAATTATGTGCCCAACGTCGTCGGCGCGATCTTGATCTTCATCATCGGCTTCGCCCTCGCCACGATCGCCCGGCGTATGGTGGAGGCTTTGGTGGAAGCCGTGGAGCTTGACCGCAGGCTCGTAGACGCAGGCCTCACGCATACGCCGCGCGGGCCGGGCCTCTCCAGGCTGCTCGGCATCCTGGTGTTCACGCTGATCATCATTCCGGTCGCGATCGCGGCGCTGCAGCAGCTGAACATCACCGCGATTTCCAGCCCGGCGACGGCGATGCTCAACAACATCCTCTTGACCATCCCGAACGTGATCGGCGCGGCGCTGATCATCTTCATCGCCTATGTCGTCGGCCGCTGGATCATGACGCTCACCGAAGAGGGGCTGAAGTCGATCGGCTTCGACGACATCATCAGCTCGATCGCCAACGCCGAACCGATCCGCGTCGGCCGCGAGAAGATGGATTTGACCCCGGGCGTCGACACGATCGACTTCAGCAAGTTCCCGCCTTCTCGCATGATCGGGCTGGCGGTGCTGATCAGCATCGTGCTGTTCGCGGCGGTCGAAGCGGCGAACATCCTGGGCTTCGCCGCGATGGCGACGATGCTGACAAGCGTGGTCAGCGGCGCAGGCAATCTGCTGATCGGCGCGATCATCATTGCACTAGGCGTTCTCGTCGCGAACATCCTCGCATCCGCGGCGTCGCGCCCAGGCAAACCGTCGTCCGAAATTATCTCGACGTTCGTGCGCTGGGGCGTCATCGCTCTGGCGACCGCGATGGGCCTCATTCAGATGAATGTCGGCGAACAGATCGTCGTCCTCACCTTCGGCCTTATCCTCGGCGCGGTTGCGGTGGCGGTGGCGATCGCCTTTGGCATCGGCGGCCGTGACGCGGCCAAGCGGCTCCTCGACCGTTGGACCACGCGCGCGCCGTAACAGACTCATCAAGCGTAGAACTTGCGCCGCCGGCCTTCTGGCCGGCGGCGTTGCTGTTAGTGCTGTGCGCCGTCGATGTCGCTAAACGGCCAGTGCGCGTCGCTGGTCAGCACATCGACGCCTAGACCGTCCGCCTCTTCGAGGAACGCGGCGTCGTGAAAGCCGTGCACGGCAAGGCGCATCCCCTGGCTATGCAGCGTCTTCGACCAGAACCGCACTTGCCGGCGCAGGCGTTCGGCGCGCGCGCCGCGCTGGGCGACGCTGAACGCCGGCAGGCTGAAGCCCGCCGCCCAGGCGCCCGAGGCGCCGACGCTGCCGATGGCGTGGTCGGAATAGTGAAACTCAAGCCACACACGCGTCACCAACGAGCGCAGGGCGCAAGTCCATTCGGAGATCGAGATGAGCGGCGTACCGCGCTCGATCTCGGCAATGCTGACAAAAAGCATGCGCCGCCTGTCGGCGTCGAGGTCCGCGAGCCAATGCAAATAAGCCTCGCGCGAACGACGGGACTGCATGGTGGAGGAATGCACGGCCACGCCGACAACGCCCGTGTGGCCCACCTCCTTCCACTTGCCGAGACGCGCCAACGCAGCGTCAAGCACGGCGATGTCGAGATCGAGAAAGTCCCTATGCTCGTGATGATGGCCATCGAGCAGGAAGTCCGGGTTGTGGCAAAGGCGTCTGAACGCGCCTTCGGCGCGATGGACCGGACCGGAGATCATGGCGCCGACGCGATGCTCGTGCGCAATCAGCACTGGCGCGAGCGCGATCTGATCGCTGATGCCGCGCGCCACAACCCGCTCACGCAAGGTGGAGGCGATCAGTTCGCTGAGGCCATCGCTGGTGAGCGCGTGCTTTTTCACCTCAGGCCGTAACGCGGCCAAACCTTCCTCACCGAGATAGAAGGCGAGGAGCGCCTCACGCATCTCGTTACACCGTCGCTGCCCATCGCCGGGCCGGCCCTCCGCGAGGACGATCAAAAAGCCGTCGCCCGCGGAGATGATCACATCGTCAGGGCCGCAATGCTGCTGAAGGATGTTGAGCGATCCTGCGCGCACCCTCTCGCGCATCCGCGGCCAGCGCGCGCCTGCGGCTTGGCGAATTTCATCGAGGCCGATCAGCTTGATCTGCGCCGCCTCGACCGATCCGCCCTCGCGCGAAAGCGCCTTCAGGCGCTGGCTCATCAGCTGGAGTTCCGGCGACGACAACACGCGCCTCTCCTTTGTGTCCGGCGTTCATTGAGCCGCTACAAAGCCTGCCAAGTTCTGAATTTAACCGTGTTGTCAGCGACCTAAGCCGCGCGTCCCAGGGTTGCTCCGGCGCGAAATTGCGTCGGTTTGCGCCGTTTGCTATGAGGCGCGCGCCTGCCAAGGAGCGTTGCGACGGCATCCCGTGCCGCCAGGCTTGTTGGGCTTTCCGTGCTTGGAAACGACGCTCGCGAGCTTTCCGAAGAAGGAGCGCGCGATGAGCGCAAGAGATTATGTGGTTAAGGACCTCTCACTCGCCGAGTGGGGCCGCAAGGAAATCGAGATCGCCGAGACCGAAATGCCCGGCCTGATGGCCGTGCGCAAAGAGTTCGGCCCCAAGCAGCCGCTGAAAGGCGCCCGCATCGCCGGCTCGCTGCACATGACGATCCAGACGGCTGTGCTGATCGAAACGCTCCAAGCGCTCGGCGCCGAAGTGCGCTGGGCGTCGTGCAACATCTTCTCCACGCAAGACCACGCCGCCGCCGCGATCGCCGCCAAGGGCACGCCGGTGTTTGCGGTAAAAGGCGAGAGCCTTGCGGAATACTGGGACTACACCCACCGCATCTTCCAGTGGCCGAACGGCCAGTACGCCAACATGATTCTGGACGATGGCGGCGACGCGACGCTGCTCTGCGTCATGGGCCCGAAGGCGGAAAAGGACGCCGACTTCCTCGAACATCACTCGAACGAGGAAGAAGAGGCGCTGTTCGCGACGATCAAGAAGTATCTCAAGGAAAAGCCCGGCTTCTACGAAGCGATCCGCGCGTCTGTGAAGGGTGTTTCCGAAGAGACGACGACAGGCGTGCACCGCCTCTATCAGATGGCGCAACGCGGCGAACTGCCTTTCCCGGCCATTAACGTCAATGACAGCGTCACCAAATCGAAGTTCGACAACCTTTACGGCTGCCGCGAATCCCTCGTGGACGCGATCCGCCGCGGCACCGACGTGATGCTGGCCGGCAAGGTCGCTGTCGTCGCGGGTTACGGCGATGTCGGCAAGGGCTCGGCCGCCTCGCTGCGCAATGGCGGCGCGCGCGTGCAAGTCACTGAAGTCGATCCGATCTGCGCTCTGCAGGCGGCTATGGAAGGCTACGAAGTCGTGACCATGGAAGACGCTGCGCCGCAGGCCGACATCTTCGTCACGGCCACCGGCAACAAGGACGTCATCACCGTCGATCACATGCGGGCGATGAAGAACAACGCCATCGTTTGCAATATCGGCCACTTCGATAGCGAAATTCAGGTCTCGGCGCTGAAGAACTTCAAGTGGGACAAGATCAAGGATCAAGTCCATCACATCGAGTTTCCCGACGGCAAGAAGATCATCCTTCTCTCCGAAGGCCGCCTCGTGAACCTCGGCAACGCCACCGGCCACCCGAGCTTCGTCATGTCCGCGTCATTCACGAACCAAACGTTAGCGCAGATCGAACTCTGGACCAACGGCAAGGCCTATAAGAACGAGGTCTACACGCTGCCGAAACACCTCGACGAAAAAGTCGCGATGCTCCACCTCGACAAGCTCGGCGCCAAGCTGACGAAAATGTCGAAGGCGCAAGCCGACTATATCGGCGTGCCGGCGCAAGGCCCGTTCAAGCCGGACCATTATCGCTACTGATCGTGTGGCCGTCGGCGTGCGCTGCGTTTCAAGATCGGACGCGAGGGTCCGCCTCGCGAGCGGCCGGTAGGCCCGATTGTTGAAAGTTGCGCATGCCGGCGGGACGCCGGCGGTCCATAATGCGGGCGCGCATTGCGCGGGCGGCGGACTAGGGGCATGTAGCCCTCATGCTGATTTCAGCGACACGTACGGTTTCAACGCTGACGCTGCGGGCGCTGTTTTATGCCCTGCTATTCGTCGTTGTCGTTGTCGTGCACTTGTCGCTGACCGGCATTCTGCGGGCGAACGGGCTTGTCGGCGGCGTCGCGCTGCTTGTCTCCGGCGCGGTCGTGCTCGGCCTTGTGCTGCTTGCGGTGAACATGGCCGATTGGGCGCGGGAAAAACGCGCGGCGCGGCTTGAGATTCTGCGCATGCGCCAGGGCCTGCCCGGCGGGCCTTGCTGCGTCGTGTGGAAAACCGGCGGCGACCCTTCGGAGCAATCCGAAGATGCTATGCCCTGGCAGCTCGCCGGGCCGCTGCGCGCCCGCTACCCAAAGCTTGCGCGCCGGCTTGGGGTGGAGGGTGTTGCTGTGGTGGAGTTTGAAGTCGGCGCCGGCGGTGTGGTGAAGAACGCGCACTGTGTCTATGCTTGGCCGTCGGACGTGTTCTTCGACGCTGCGCGCGAGGCATTGTTGCGCGTCAAGTTCGAACCCAAACCGGACACGCACGTGCGCTTTGGCGCCAGCTATCGGATGCCCTTCGTGTTTCGAATTTCCGGGGCCAGCAAACTGGCCGATCAAGGCGTGCGCGCCAAGCAACTGCGCCCCGCCCTCAGCGCCGCGCAAGCCGCTGTGGAAAAATTGCGCCGTACCGGCTGATCGCATGAAAATCCGTTGATCTTCCTTAACTTAACCGCGCGTAAATCCTTTTAAGCGCTTGTTAACGCTTCTGCTCACCCGCGCGGTTTGCTTCGGCGTCCCGCTGCGGGAGGATGGCCGTCGGGGCTCGGCGATTCGTTTCGCCGGCAGATGGAATTGGGGTCGGCTTTGGACGTCGGGTTGCTTGTGGCGGCAGGCTCTGCCGCAATTGCGATTGCGGCTGTGCTGTGGGCGCTGCGCGTCACCGATGGCGCGCGCGGCGGCGTCGATGCGTGGAAGAGGCGCGCACGCGATCTGGAAGACAAGGTCGCTTGGGCCGATGCAATCTTCGGCGCGCATCCCGGCGTCGTGCTGATCTGGGAGGACGCCGTTGCGCGTCCAGGCGAAAGCGAGTGGGGCAGCCCGCGCATTTACGGCTCCCCGCTCGCGCTGGCGAGCTTGTTGCGCTTTTCGGACGCCGCGATCGCCGCCGAGCCCGCCGTGCGCATCCTGCAAGGGCTTTCGGTGTTCGACGCGGTGGACGCAACCGGCGGACAATCTCGTCTCGCTCCGGTTCTCGCGCGCTTGCGCCGCGAAGGCGCGCCGTTTTCGCTGAAAATCTCCACGCCCGACGGTGTCTATGTCGAGATTGACGGCCGCACCGCCGGCGCGCGCGCGGTCGTCTGGATCATGGACGCGAGCGTGCGCGGGGTTGAAGAGGGCGGCGCCAAGGGCCGTATCGAGGCCGGCCGCGAAGTCATCGCACGCGATCCGGCCGCGTTCCTCGAAATGTGGAACGCCGCGCCGTTCATGGGCTGGCGCGTTAATGGCGCGTTGAAGCTGGAATGGGCCAACCCGGACTATCTCGCGGCGCTTGAAGCGAAATCGCTGGACCAAGCCATTGCGCGCAATTTGCAGCTCGATCAAGGCGCGGTCGATCTGGCGCGCAAAGCGATCGAAACGGGCGAGGCCGTCGAGGAAACACGCTCGGCCGTGGTCGGCGGCCAGCTGCGCACGCTGCGCCTGCGCGTGTCGCCCGTCGCCGGCGGTGCGGCGGGCATCGCGCTCGACGTCACTGACAGCGAAAACGCGCGCGAGCAAATCTCCAAGCAGCAGCGGGCACACGATGAGACGCTGAACTACCTGGCTGAAGGCATTGCCGTCTTCGATGCCCAGAAAAAGCTCGTCTTTCACAATCTGGCGTTCGAACAAATGTGGGGTCTCGACCCCGGCTTCCTGCAGGAGCAGCCCGCGCACGCCGCCTGGCTCGATTACCTGAAAGAGAAGCGCAAGCTGCCGGCGCACGCGAATTACGCCGAATGGCGCGCGCGCGAACTCGCGCTCTATCAGGAAGTGGCCGAGCTCCCGGAAGATTTCTGGGTGCTGCCTGATGGGCGCATGTTGCGCATTGCCCGCCAGCGTCACCCGAACGGCGGCCTGCTGATGATCTTCTCCGACATCACCAACGAGGTCGCGCTGAAAAGCTCGTACGACGCGCTGGTGCAAACGCAGAAAGCGGCGCTCGACAAGCTGCACGAAGCGGTCGTGGTGTTCGGCCTCGATGGCCGCCTGAAACTCTCGAACGCCGCCTTCCAGGAGATGTGGCTGCTCGATGCGCCGCAGCTCGAAGACGACATGCCGTTCGAGAGGGTGGTCGAGCTCTGCCAAGCGCTGTTTCACGACCGCGCCGTGTGGGCGCAGGTGCGGGCGCGCATCACAGATCCCTCGCCTGAGGCCCGCACTGAATATCGCGGCGAAATGCGCCGCAGCGACGAGAGCGTGCTGAAATTCCTCACCCGTCCGCTCCCTGATGGCGCGACCCTGGTCGCATTCCAAGACATCACCGCCGACCGCCGCGTGGAGGATGCGCTGCGCGAGCGCGCCGAAGCGTTCGAGCAAGCCGACAAGCTGAAGGGCCAGTTCGTCGAGAATGTCAGCTACCAGCTACGCAATCCGCTGCAGGCGATTTACGGCAACGCCGAAATGCTGGCGCACAAAGTCTATGGTCCTCTCAACGACCGCCAGATGGACGCCGCCGGCGCCATCATTGAAGCTTCCGGCAATCTTTCCAAGCTGATCGACAACATCCTTGATGTGGCGATGGTCGAAGCCGGCAACGTGCAGCTCGATCTGAGCGCGGTCGACATCTATGAGACCATCAGCGAAAGCGTGCAAATGGCCGCTTCAAAGGCGCGCGACACCGAAGTGCCGATCCGCGTCAAGTGCGACCCGAAGATCGGTGAAATCCAGGCCGACCAGAAGCGCATCACGCAGATTATCGTTCAGCTTCTATCCAACGCATTGCGCCACACCGAGCGTGGCGACACCATTACCGTCTCGGCCGAACGCCTCGACGGCGTCGTGCGCCTCACCGTCGCCGACACCGGCAAGGGCATGGCGTTCGAGCAGCAGGCGCGCGCGTTCGATTCATTCGAGTCCGGCGATCGGCGCGGAGCCGGCCTGGGTCTCGCCCTGGTGCGCTCGTTCGTCGAAATGCATGGCGGCTGGGTCGCGTTGGCGAGCGAACCGGGCCGCGGCGTCACCGTGACGTGCCACTTGCCCGCGCAAGCGGCGAGCGCCGGCGCGCAGCAAGCGGCTTAGCGCGCGTAGTCCCGCACGATCGCTTCCAGGAAATCCCGGCCCTCGTACAGCGACTGCACGCGGATCTTCTCATTCAAGCCGTGCGCATTGGTCTCGCCGGGCGTGGAGAACATGCCGCTCATCCCGTACGTCGGAATGCCGGCTGTGTTGGTGAAGCGTCCGTCAGTGGCGCCGACAGTCATGGTTGGCACGATCGGCACGCCCGGCCACAGCCGCGCTGCGGCGCGCTCCACCGGCGCCATGATCTCGCGCGTGAGCCGCGGCGCCTGCGATCCGTCACGGCGGCGCACGATCTCCACCGCGATCTGCGGATCGGCCACGACGCGTTGCAATTCGGCCTGCACCTGCTCGGGCGTCGTCCCTTGCATGACGCGGCAGGAGAGGGTGGCGACGGCGCGCTGCGGCAATGCGTTGGGCGCGTGTCCCGCGCTGAGTTGGGTCGCGACGCACGTCGTGCGCATCATCGCGTTGTAAGTGGGATCGCGGGCAAGGGCCGCTTGCGCGGCTGTGTCGTTCGGGTCGCGCGCGATCGCGGTCATCGCCGCGCCAGCGGCGCCGCCGACGATCGGCGCCATGCGTTCAAAATAGGCGCGCACCACGGGTGTGAGTTCAATTGCAAATTGATAAGCGGACACTCGCTCGAGACCCGCGCTCAAACGATAGATCGCGTTTTCCGGCACCGGTCGCGAGGAATGGCCGCCGGGATTGGTGACCGTCAGCGTGTAGACTTGGTGGATTTTCTCGCCGGCCTGTACATTGAGCGCGATCGGCCGTCCATCCTCGGAGAGCACCCCGCCCGCGCCTTCGTTGATGGCGAAATCCGCCGCCATCCATTCACGATGGTTGCGCAGCAAATAGTCGATGCCATTGACGCGGTTCGAGGTCTCTTCGCCGCAAGTGAGCGCCATCTTGATTGTTCGGCGCGGCCGCAGGCCCTCGCGGCGCAGGCGCATCATCAAGTCCACCCAAACAGCGGCCATCGCTTTGTCGTCCGAGGCGCCTCGCGCGTAGAAGTAGCCGTTCTCTTCGACGAGCGTGAATGGATCGCGCTCCCAATCCTCGCGGCGTGCGTCCACCACATCGATGTGCGCCATCAGCAGCATCGCGCGCTGGCGCGACGTGCCGCGAAGGATCGCCACGACGTTGCCGTCCTCCGGCGCGCCATCCGGCACGATCACCCGTGCGTCCTGTTCGGAATAGCCCGCGGCGCGCAGGTGAACGAGCATCGCTTCAGCGGCGCGCGTGCAGGAGCCTGTCGTCGGAGAGCTGTCGATCTCGACCAGCTCTTCGTAGATGGCGCGGAAAGCCTGGCGATCCGGCGACAACGTTTGCCCCTGCGCGGCGCCCGAGCATCCAATGGTCATCGCAAGTGAAAGCAAAAGCGCCCGCATTGCCGTCCTCCCCGGACGCACACTCAAGCGGACTTGGCTCTGTGGAGCAACCGGTTTGCGCCGCATTGCCCAATCAGCGTCCGGCGTCGCTCCAGGCCGCAGGATTATGAATCCATCCTGAATCGGAACTCAGCGCTCGCGGCCTTGTGAATATTCACACGGCGCGTTCGCAAGCGCTCGAACGTTTACGCAGCATAAGACACGAAACTCTAGAAAGATGCCCCGCAAGAGTTATCACCTCGTCCTGTTCGCCGATTACGTGATCGGGGCTTTCTTTGCCTTCCTCGTGTTTGCCGTCAGCGCGACCGCCTTCGCCGTCACCGGCAGCGCTCTTCAGTCCCGCGAGACGCAGGCGATCGGCAACGTGTACGCGAACTTCCTGATGCACATCGAAGACGGCGCGCGGGCACTCCGCGCGGACTATTGTGAGCGTGGGAACGTGGAGTCCGGCCCGGGCTGCGGCGATCCCGACTTGCTGATGGGCGGACCACCCGCGCCGCGGATTGGCCGAGTGTAGGACACACGACCACGTTACCGCCTCGAAACGCAACATAATCGTGGTAATCGGCGTTGGCGCGCTGACGATTATGCGTGCCATCTTCACACGATTTGACAACTTCATGGCCATGTTCGTGGCGATGTTCGCCGTCGCCTGGAGCACGGTTTTTATGCCGCTGCTCGGCGGCCCGCTGCACGTCTATGAAACGCGCGCCATCGGCGCCGGGTGGCAGAGCCTACAGTCCGGCGAGGCGGCCACTATCAGCGAAGCGTTCGAGGTTGCCACCAGCCTGCCGGTAGAGGCTGTGTTCCCTTCCGCACATGCTGAGCCGGTTCCCCTTGAACTGGTCGCCGAACCTGAGCCTGACCCTCTGGAACTTCTCGGCGGCCCCGAGGCCGACCTTCCACCGCCGCTGGTGCGGTCAGCGCGGCGCGCGGTCCCAGGAGTAGCGGTAGCGCGCATTGCGCCGCTGGCCCAAGAAACTGTTATCGAGATACAAAGCGTGCGCGCACCCGCATGCGACATACCGGCGAGGAAGCAAGGCCTTTGCGAACCTGCGCCACCGCCTGGTGATGCGCTCGCCGCCAGCGCTTAAAAGTTAAACGCGGTAATTCACCCGATTACATGGGCGTGATTGAGCGAAACAGCACGCACGCCGTTTTCGTTTTTCCTGCAGAGGTAAAAACGATGAGTCCGCGTAAGATGTCCCGTCGCCGTTTTTGGAAGGACTTGACGCGCACGCGCCACATGACGGCGGTGTCAGCCGTTGTGCTTGGCACAACTTTCATGCCCTTACTCGGTGTGCCGGATATCTACGAGTTGCGCGCCTTCCAAAGCGCCGTCGAAGGCTTTTCTGACGCGCGTGCTGAAGTCCTTGCGCCACGGCGCAACGATGAGGCTGCGCGCGAACGCAGCTCCCGCAGCGTCATCAATGAGAGAGATCGCCGTGACGACGGCTCGCAGGAGGGCGGCGCCGACCGAATGTTGACCGTTGAACGTCCGGAGCATGAACCGGCTGAAATGTTCGACGCAGCAGAGATCTTGCCGCTTCCTCCGCTCGATGAACCGGCACTCGCCGCGCCGGTGGAAGAAGACATGGTGCTGCCGGAGGTTGTCGAGGAAGTCGAGCCGGACGCGCCGCCAGCCGCTGAAGATGAAATAATGGACGAGGAGAAGCCCGCGGCCGAAGAGGAGGAAGCTCTCTAGAGTCTAGAGCCAGCGCCTTACGCGCTTCGCATAAGCATCGAATGCGCCGCCGAACTGGCGGCGCATTTTTGCTTCCTCGTACGGGATGAAAGCCCAATTCTCGATCATGAATATGAGCAAGGGCGTCAGATACATGAGCGGCCGGCCAAACCAAATCGCAGCGCCTAGGGTCGCTATGATCAGTCCGAGGTACATCGGATTGCGGGTGAAGGCGAAGAAACCTGTTGTCACCAACTTATTGTTCGTTTTTGACGTTGGGTGCACTTGCGTGCCCACGGCAAAGAACTGCGCGATCGAAACCATCGGCGGGATCAGCCCGAGCGCGATGAGGATCAGGCCCAAAGGTTTATGCCGCCACTCAAGCACGTCCTGTAGGGCGGGCAATTCGCTCAGATAGTAGAGCGCTGTCAGCAGGATCAGCGCCCAGAGCGGGGGCGGCAGGAGGCGCAGCGCGCTCAATGCTGGCTCTTCGGCAGCCTCACCACGAGGCCGTCCAGCGCCTCGCTCACCTTGATCTGACAGGAGAGGCGCGAATTGTCTTCGACGTCGTTGGCGAAATCGAGCATCGACTCTTCCATCGAGTTTCGCTCTCCCGTTTTCGCCAGCCAATCGGGATCGACATAGACGTGGCATGTCGCGCACGCGCACGCCCCGCCGCAGTCCGCGTCAATGCCGGGCACGGCGTGCTTGACGGCCGCTTCCATCACGGTCTGGCCGACTGGCGCGTCCACCACGTGCTCTTTGCCCGATTGTTCGATGTAAGTGATCTTCGGCATTGTTTCCTGTCTCAGCGCGCCGCGGCGACGATTTCCTTCATGGGCCGAGAAGCGTCTTCAAGCACATTCGGCGCGACCGTGCGTCCCGTCTGGATCAGCATCTTCGCGCCCAGATACTCCCCTGGGCGGTTCACCGCATCTACGGCGATGAGCTTATCGCCCTTGTAGTAGAAGGCCGCAAATGCCCGGTCACTCGTGACGCCACGGAACACGACGCCGTCGTACCCTTGGAAGAGCCCCGCAATCTGCAGTTTGAGGTCGTATTGGTCCGACCAGAACCACGGCGCTTCCTCCGTATGGGTCTGGCCCAATATGGTGGCCGCCACGACCTTGGCGCCTTCTACCGCATTGTGGACGCTCTCCAGCCGGCAGAGCTTTTCGCCGTAATGCGCCATGGGACGCCGGGCGCAATCGCCGATGGCGAAGATCGCGGGATCTGAGGTGCGGCACTGCCGATCGGTGACCACCCCGTCCTCCACCGCGAGCCCGCATTGCTGCGCCAGGTGGGTCTCCGGCGTCACGCCAATCCCGGCGATCACCAGATCGGCTTTAATCTCCATGCCGTCCGCGAGGCAAACGGCGGTGACTCGATCGTCGCCCTTGATGATCGCTGGTTGGCCGCCGAGAACGAAGCGCACGCCGCGGCGCGTATGTTCATCGAGGAAAAAACCCGCCACTTCCGGGCTCGTCACACGCGCCAGCGGGCGCACCGCCGTTTCCACCACGGTCACGTGAAGTCCGCATTGGCGCGCAACGGCCGCGACTTCCAACCCGATATAACCGGCGCCGATCACGACCAACTTCGCATCCGGGGTGAAGCGCTGACGGATTGCGTCCACATCCGCGGCGGTGCGGAATAGGTGCACGCCTTCAAGGTCAGCGCCTACCAATGGCAGGCGACGCGGACGCGCGCCCGTCGCGATCACCAGCGCGTCGTACGGCAGTTCGCGCCCGCCTTCCATGCGCACGCGCTTGCTGGCGCGGTCGATCCAGACGACCTTGAGCGGCGAGACGAAGTTGATGTGCTCCTCTGCATAGACGCTCGCCGGCCGCAGCAGCAGCCGGTCCATCGAAAGCTCGCCCTTCAAATACGCCTTCGAGAGCGGCGGGCGCTGGTAAGGCGCGTACGGCTCTTCGCCGATCAGCGTGATGTCGCCGCCAAAGCCGCCCTGACGCAGGCGCTGCGCGGTCTCGCCGCCGCCTTGGCCGGCGCCGATGATGATGACGCGCTTGATTTCGCCCGATGTCACAGCGGGTCAGTGTTAGAGGCCCTTGCGGAGGCGGCGCAAGGCGCCCTTGATGCCGCGTTTCCCCCAAGGCAGCATCCCACCCCGTGACCGCTCCCGTCCTCGTTGATTCGCGCAACATCGCGCTGACCGACGCCGCCGCGACGCAGGCGCTGGGCCGCCGCCTGGGCGCGCAGCTGACGCAAGGGGACGTCGTCTGTCTGGCCGGCAGTCTTGGCGCGGGAAAAACCACGTTGGCGCGCGGGGTGATCGAGGTTTGGACAGGCGACCAGGAGGAGGCGCCCAGCCCCACCTATACGCTGGTGCAGACCTATGAGGGCGCGCGCGGCGAGCTGTGGCATGTCGATCTTTACCGCCTGAAAAGGCCCCAAGAGGCATGGGAACTTGGCCTCGAAGACGCATTCGCTTCGGCGGCGACTTTGATCGAGTGGCCGGAGCGCCTGGAGGGACATTTGCCCCACGACCGGCTCGACATCGCGCTGTCGCCGGACGGGGAAGGGCGACGCGCTGCGCTTACGGGGCACGGCGCTTGGAGAGAAAAGCTTGCAACGATCTGACGCGCTCACGCGCCTCCTGAACGATACGGGCTTCGCCGACGCCCAACGCGTGCCGCTCGCGGGCGACGCGTCCACGCGCAGCTACGAGCGGCTGCACGCGCCCGACGGCCGCCGCGCCATCCTAATGAACGCGCCGCCATCTGAAGAGAGCGCGCCATGCCCGCCCGGCGCGACGCCGGCCGAACGCCGCGCCATGGGCTGGAACGCGTCGGCGCGCCTCGCCGCTTCGCGCGTCGAAGCGTTCGTCGCCGTGGCGAACTACCTCGAAAGCCTCGGCCTCGCGCCGCCCGCCATTTACGGCGCGGACTGCAAAGCCGGCTACGCCATCACCGAAGACCTTGGCGACAATCTCTACGCCAACATCGTCGGCAACGGCGCCAATGAAATCCATCTCTATGAGGAAGCCGCCCGCGTGCTGGCGCACGTGCACATGTCGCCGCCGCCGCCGGCGCGCCTCGAGGGC
>DASPMA010000460.1:0-4978 GCA_035627335.1 Binatia bacterium | reverse complement strand
ACGTAGGCGGACGCGAAGTTGCGGCCCTCGGCTTGTGCTTGCAGGAATGTCAGATAGCGGGCGGAATCCTCTGTGAGTCCGCGGCGCGCCACGTTGAGGTCTTGCGCCATCACTTCGATCTCGGCGGCAAGATCGTTCGAGGCGAGATCCACGTATGCGCGACCAACATCGGCGGCGTTCTCGATGGTGCTTTCGACGCGCTGACTGAACCAGCGCTCAACGCCCTGCGTGAACGTGAAACCGAGGAAGGCGGCGACGATGATGGTTGGCGCGAGCGCCGCGAGAACGAAGAGCGTCACGAAGCGAACATGGAGCCGCGCACCCGTTGCCGCCGATCGCCATGCGCGCGCGACGCGGACCAGGCGATGCGCGAGGATGCCAGCAAGGCCCGCGCAGATGACGAGGCTGGCGATCAACAATGCGCTGATCAGCGTGTTGGATTCACCGGCGAGACCACCGCCCAGGAGCAGTGAAACGGTCGCGATGGCCGTGAGCAGGCCGGCAAGGGCCAAGCCGCTAAGGAAGATCGCCGAGCTGCGGCTCTGCGGCTGATCGCTCAGAACGGCGGCGTCGGCGGTTTCGCCGGCGGCGAGAGGAAGCACCATGGCCGGGGGTCCCATGTTGCCCAAGGGCAACAGGGTGTTGAACGAATATCACGCAGGCGTCAATCGCCACGGCCAGTTGGGAGGCCGAGCGACTGAATCTTCTTGCGCAAAGTATTCCGGTTAATCCCGAGCACCGCCGCGGCGCGGATCTGATTTCCGTGGGTCGCTCGCAAAGCTTGGAGGATGAGCGGCCGCTCCACCTCTGCCAGGAAACGATCGTAGAGGCCCGGCGCGGGCAGTCCAGGACTGGCCGCAGCGAACTCCGTGGCGAGGCGCTGGGCAATTGCCGATTCAAAACTGTCGTCGCCGGGCCTTTCGGCGACCTCCGCGCGCGTCGCAGCACCCAGTTCTTCGCCGATTTCGCGCGCCGTGATGACAGGCGCCGGCGAGAGCGCGGCGGCCCGGCGCAAAAGATTTTCGAGTTCGCGCACGTTGCCCGGAAAGCTATGCGCTTTGAGCCGCTCGATTGCAGATTTGTCTATCGATTTTTCGGGAAGGCCTTCGCGCTTCGCGCGCATCAAAAAGGACCGAGCGAGATCGCCGACATCGTCGAGCCGCTCGCGCAGTGGCGGAAGACGGATGGTCACAACGTCGAGAAGGTAGAACAGGTCTTGGCGGAAAGCGCCTTGCCGCACGAGCGCGGCGAGGTTGCGTTGCGAGGCGGCGATGATGCGCATGTCCGGACGTTCATTCGGGTCTTCGGCGTGCAAAAGGCCGGCAAGACGCGTCTGTGCTTCGCTTGGCAGCTCATCGAGATCTTCAAGGAAGAGCGTCCCGCCGCGCGCTTGTGCGAACTTGCCGTTGGCGCCGAAAAGGCCCTGATCCACCTGGCGCGCATCGAGGCCCGCCAGACTCACGGCGATGAACGAACCTGCCGCCCGGCGACTGTGTTCGTGCAGTGCGTGTGCGACACGCTCCTTTCCGGAACCACTCTCCCCTTCGATCAGCACGGTGAGGTCGGTCCCGGCCACGCGCGCGACGATGCGATAGACGTCTTGCATGGCAGGAGAACGACCGATGAGCGGCAGGCTTTCGTCCCTGCGCGCCTTGTAGGTTTCAGCACGCGTCTTGACGTCAGGGCCGCCCGAAAGCGCGCGGCGCACAGCGGCCATAAGGTCGTCGAGGTCGAAAGGCTTCGGCATATAATCGTATGCGCCGGCGTCGTTTGCAGAAAGTGCGGTGGCGACGGTGGATTGCGCGCTCATCACGATCACGGGAAGCGCTGGTCGCGCGGCGCGCATGCCGGGCAGCGCATCGAACACGCATTCGTCGCCCATATAAACGTCGCTGAGCACGAGATCGCCCTCGCCCTCGCGCACCCACTTCGCCAATGTCGCCACGTTGCCGGTGGCGCGCACAGCATAGCCTTCTTTACCGAGCGCCTGCGAAAGCACGAAACGCAGCGAAGCGTCATCGTCGGCCAGCAGTATGCGTGCGTTCATGCGCTCTCTTCCGGATCGACGGGCAGCAGGACCTTGAAGGCGGTCCGGCCGGGCGTGCTTTCAACCTCGATGCGGCCGTCGTGGCGCGCGACAACGTCCGCGGCCACCGTCAGGCCCAGCCCCATGCCGCCGGCTTTTGTCGTGGCGAAGGCTTCGAACAAGCGATCGGCCACTTCCGCCCGCAAGCCGGGACCATTGTCCACGATCTGCACTTCGAGTTGCGCGCGCGCGGCGCCGCTGGCCGCGGAGCGGAATTTCACGCCCGGACGATATGAGGTGATAAACGCGATCTCGCCGTCGGGATTTCCCGCGACTGCTTCGGCAGCATTTTTGGCGATGTTGAGGAAGGCTTGGATGAGTTGATCCATGTCGCCGCGCACCGGCGGCAAACTTGGATCGTAGCGCTCGCGGATCATCACGTCAGGCGCGCTCGAACCTACGAGTTTGCGCACACGCTCGAGCGCCACGTGGATGTTGAAAGGCTCGAACTTCGGCGGTTCGAACGCGTCGAACGGGTCGATGCGGTCGGTGAGACGGCGGATGCGGTCCACTTCGTCGCAGATGAGCTTTGCGAGCGCGGCCGACTCCGCATCGTCGCCGCGCGAAATGAGCTGCGCTGCGGCGCGAATGCCGGCGAGCGGGTTGCGCACTTCGTGCGCCAGCGTGCGCGTCGCAGACTGTCCCGCGGCGGTCGGGGCGCTCCGCGCGCGCGGGGGGCGCGTCAGCACAAGGGCTATGGAACCGTTCCCCCCGACAGGACCCGCCGCGACAGTGGCGCGGCCAAGGGCAAAGCCCGGGCCGACCAGGGCGATGTCGGTCTCGGCAACGCCGGCCGATCCCCCAAGCGCACGCCGCGAAAGCGCAACGAGCGGAGCCTCGGGTCCAAAGATTTCGTCGAGCCTTCTTCCGAGCAAACCGCGGCCAATGCCGGCCAGCAATTCGGCCGCGGCGGCGTTGACGAAGCGGATGCGCTCGCCCGCGTCAATGCCGATGACGGGCGCGGGCAAGGCTTCGAGCCAGCGTTCTACGTCCGGCGCGGACGGTCGTGGGTGAAGCGGCCGGATGACGGGATCGCTCATGCGGCTTCTCGCACGGGTTCGCCCTCGAAGAGTTGAACGAGGGCGGCGCGGACGTGGGCCGGATTCTCCATCATGCAAATAGCTTTGCGGATTTCGCGCGCGCCAGCGCCGAACTCGGCGTCGATCATCCAGGCGATGTGCTTTCGCGCTATGCGCAGACCGAGACCGCGATTGTAGAAGGACAGCGTGTGCCCATAGAGTTCGAGCAGACTTTGCAGCAGACGCCCGCGTGGCGGTGACGAGATCTCACCGCCATCGCGGAGTGCGCGCTCGATCGCACTGGGGAGCCAAGGCTTGCCCTGCGCCGCGCGCCCGACCATGACGCCGGCCGCGCCGGATTGGCCCAGCGCGGTGCGCGCTTGTTCAGCCGTGCCGATGTCGCCGTTGGCGATGACAGGAATGCTCACGGCATCAACGATTGAGCGGATCGCCGCCCAGTTGGCGACGCCGCGGAAGAATTGGTTTCGCGTGCGGCCGTGAATGACGAGCATGCGCACGCCAGCGTCTTCGGCGCGCCTGGCGATGGCTGGCGCGTTGAGGCTCGCATCGTCCCAGCCGAGACGCATCTTTAGCGTGACCGGCAATGCGGTTGCGCCCACCACAGCCTCGACGAGGCGAAGCGCTTGATCGGGATCGCGCATAAGCGCTGAGCCGCACGCGCCGCTCACGACGCTCTTGGCAGGGCAGCCCATGTTGATGTCGATGACATTGGCGCCCGCCTGCTCGGCGAACCGAGCGCCTTCGGCCATCCAGTGCGCTTCCCTGCCGGCGAGTTGGATCACCAGCGGTGAGATGACGCCGGCGCCGGCGGCGCGGCGCACCATGTCGATGCGTTCCTGGGCAAGCTGCTCGGACGCGATCATCTCAGAGACGCAGTAGCGCCCGCCGAAAGCCTTCACTTGGCGGCGAAATGGGATGTCAGTTACCCCCGCCATCGGGGCGAGGGAGACAAACGGCGGATTTTCGTTCAAATCGACCATCGACGCCCCGACGAGGCCGGAACCTTAAGGCGCCTAAAAAGCAGGCGCCAAGAAGATTATGCTGCGATGCAACAAAACGGGGAGAAGTTCCCTCAGCTGAGTGTGGCGGCGTTGATCGTGGCGGCTGGGCGTGGGGAACGCGTCGGGGGCGAGATTCCAAAACAATACATGAGCTTGCTTGGCCGGCCGGTGCTTCGCTGGTGCATCGACGCGATGGCGTGGGCCGGCATTGAGCAAATTGTCGTCGTGATAGCGCCGGAGCACGAAGACCTTTGCCATGAGGCTATTCGCGACGGGCCGCCGGTGCGGATCGTAGGCGGCGGCGCGACTCGGACCGCCTCCGTGCGGGCCGGTTTGGCCTCCCTTGGACGCGCCGACATCGTGCTGGTGCATGACGCGGCGCGCCCAGGCCTGACGCCTCAGACCGTCACGGCACTCGTTGAGGCCATCAAGGGCGGTGCGGCAGGGGCCGCCCCTGCTCTGCCCATCGCGGACTCACTCCGGCGCGCCGATGCTCATGGCAACGTCGTTGGAGAAGTCGACCGCGACGGCTTGATGCGCGTGCAGACGCCGCAGGCATTTCGGGCCGCGGCGTTGCGCGCGGCCTACGCCGCGCTGTCCCAAGACACCTCGCTGAGTGACGATCTTGCGGTAGTACGCGCCAATGGCGGCGCGTGCGTACTAATCCCCGGCGACGCGCGGCTTATGAAAATCACCTACCCCGAAGATTTGGCGCTGATGGAGCGCATGCTGATGAGCGAGCGCGTAACATGCGTTGGGACCGGCATCGACGCGCACCGGTTCGGGCCGGGCGAGTACGTGACGCTCTGCGGCGTGCGCGTCGCGCATGATAAGGGCCTGGTTGGCCACTC
>DASPMA010000459.1:0-3858 GCA_035627335.1 Binatia bacterium | reverse complement strand
CGCTAGCGCGCTTCGCGGCGGAGGAGCGCCAGTCCTTGCCGAAGCCGTTTCGCCGTTGGCAGACCGGCACGGTCTGGCGCAACGAAAAGCCCGGACCGGGGCGCTATCGCCAGTTTACGCAATGCGACGCAGATACGGTCGGCTCCGACAGTCCGGCCGCCGACGCCGAGATGATCGCGATGGCCGGCGAGGCGCTGGAAGCGGTCGGCGTGCCGAAGACGGGCTATCTCTTCAAGATCAACTCGCGGCGCGTCTTGAACGGCGTGCTCGAGAGCATCGGCCTTTCGGGCGACAGCGCCGAACGCGGGCGGCTCACTGTCATGCGCGCGATCGACAAGCTGGATCGTGTTGGCGTTGACGGTGTTGCAGCGTTGCTGGGCAAGGGACGCAAGGACGAGTCGGGCGATTTCACCAAGGGGGCGGAGCTCGATGCGAAGGCGGTGGAGCAAGTCATCGCCTTCGTGACGTTGCCGACAACGACGCGCGCGGGCGTGCTCGAAGGCTTGGATCGTTTGGTAAGCGGCTCCGAAGAAGGACGGATTGGACTGAAAGAGTTGCGCGGGATGGACACGGTGCTGTCGGCGCTGGGTGTCGGCGATGCGCAGGCGCGGATCGATCCGTCCGTCGTGCGCGGGCTCGAATATTATACGGGCGCGGTTTACGAAGCCGAGTTGACGATGACCATCGTCGAAGAAGGCCGGCCCGTGCGGTTCGGCTCTGTCGGCGGCGGCGGCCGTTACGATGATCTGATCGCGCGCTTCACCGGCGAGCGCGTGCCTGCGACGGGCTTCTCGATTGGCGTTTCGCGGCTTGTCGCCGCGCAGGCGCGGCTCGGGTTGGGCGAACAATTCGCAACGCCGGCGCCGGTGATCGTGCTCGCGCTCGATCAAGATCGGATGGGCGACTATTTCGCGATGGCGAGCGAGCTTCGGGCCGCGGGCATTCGCGCTGAAGTGTATCTCGGCGGCGCCGGCATGAAGGCGCAGTTGAAGTACGCGGATAAACGCGGCGCGCCGGTGGCGGTAATTCAAGGCGGCGACGAATTCGCCAGGGGGACGGTCACGCTGAAGGATCTCAATCTCGGCGCGAAGCTTGCGGCCGATCTCGGCGAGGATCGCGAAGCCTATGCGAAGGCGCGCGAGCAGGTGCAGCGGGAGGTTTCGCGCGCGGAATTCGTTGCCGCAGTGCAGCAAATGCTCGCGCCATAGGGACTTCAGGGCGCCATTTCCACCGCCTTTGCTGATCGGCGCTTGACCGATTGCGCGCTCCCGCTCAGTTTCCTTCCCGGCCGTCGGCGTCGCGGGCGGTCGCGTTTCGGGGAGGAGACGCCTCTAAATTTGCGACGCGGCAAGCGGCTGCGCCTTTGGAGGCGCGGCCGCTTTTCCGTTCAGGGCTGGGGATGCCAGCCCATGACGCCCAGCATCACGAAAAAACCGACAATATAGGCGGCCGGCACAAACCAAGCCGCGCGCAGCCACAGCATCACCGACTTGGCTTCGGGAAACATGTTCGACACCGCAACGCCCGCCGACGAGCCGAACCACATCATCGAGCCGCCGAAGCCCACAGTGTAAGCGAGCACGCCCCAATCGTAATTGCCTTGCTGCAGCGCCAGCGCCGTCAGCGGGATGTTGTCGAACACGGCGGAGATGAAGCCGAGGCTGAAGGCAGACTCCCATGACGGCGCCGGGAGCTGTTCGACCGGCATCAGTGAGGCGGCGAGCACGAGCGAGAGCAGGAAGGTGGCGCCTTTAATGGTTTCGGGCATCACCTTCCAGTCGGGCGCGCGCAACGGCCACGCAACGAGGAGCGCGCCCCACAGCGCCATACCGATCACGGGCATGGCGTGCAGCAGGTCGGGGGCGACGACGTTGGCGAACACGTTGGACCCGATCGCCGTGACGAGCATGAAGACGACGATGCCGACCCGCGCCCAGTCGACAACGATGCCGCCGACATCGTGCTTCAGAATCTTGCCGTAGTGTTGCTGCGCGCGCGCCGCGGGAACGGCAAACACAGCGAACGCGGCGATGGCGCCGACATAAGCGTGTAGTACGTCGAGCGGGTTCTTGCCGGCGATCCACATCATGGTGGTGGTTGTGTCTCCGACGACGCTGCCCGAGCCGCCGGCATTGGAAGCTGCGACGATTGCGGCGAGGAACCCGATATGGACGCGCTTCCTGTAAACGTGTGCGGCGATGGTCGCGCCGATCAGCGCGCCGGCGATGTTGTCGAGAAAGGCGCTCATCACGAAGACGAGCGCCAGCAGCACGAGGCCGCCGGTCCAGTTGTCGGGAAGTATGTCTGGCGCGAGGTCCGGCAACTTGCTTTCTTCGAAATGGCGCGACAGCAGCGCGAAGCCGAGCAGCAATAGGGCGAGATTGGCAATCTCCACCCAATGGTGATCCAGGTGATCCACGAAGCCCCGAAGGCCGGGTTCGCCCGCGAAATCGGAAAAAAGGAATTTGTAGCTCAGGATAACGGCAAGACCGGTCACCGCTACCGTGAAGGTGCGGTGGTGCAAAAGCGCGACGCCGATCAGCGTGGCGCCAAACAGAATGAACTCAACCGGAATGCCAAACATGGGGCGCGAACCTATGGATGAAACGCGTGCGCGCAAGCAAAACCGGAATTGCGTCTACGCGCGCTTTGCGTCGCCTTGGAAGCGCGAACGCTGCCCTAAAGGTCCAGGTATCGGACGCCGCGAACGCCTTCTGCTACCTCCGGAATCGCGGCGGCGGTTGTGCGGGCGGCCTGTTTAACGCGGGCGCGTGCGCAAGTGCGGCGGCGCTGCCGGGAGCTTGCAGTGTGAGCAGCGCGAACAGGCGTTCGTCGGCGCAGACCTTTTCGTTGGGGCATACCGAACGGATGCGCACGCCGCCGCGCACGCCCATCAGCCGGTACGGGACAAGCGCGACGGCGTTGTCGACGTTGCCGCCGATAGCGAGGACAAGCGCAGTAGGCGGGTCTATCGCAACCACGAGATCGCAGTGCATGCCGGCTTCGGGCTGGGGATCGCTGCGGCGGTTGGCCAGATCGGCGCGATAATCGGCGCGGCTGCTGCAGAGCAGATCGCCGACGCTCGGCGCAATGTCGGGATCGCGCGCGTGATAGGCGTGGGCCGCGCCGCCGTCGGCTGCGGCGATGGCGGCGTCGACATAGTCGCGGTGCGCCCATGAGCGGCGGAAATTCTGTGCGCCGCCCTCGCACATGAGCCAGGAGATGAACGCCGCTGACCACGGCGTGCGCCAGCCGGGATTGGCGCGATATTCGCCCGCGTAATTCTCCCACAGCGCATTCGCGGCGTCGATCTCATAGGCGCCGGTGTCGACGACATCGCCGCTGGCGACGCCGCTGAGCGCAGCCCAATAGCCGCCGATCGCCTGTAGCATCAGCGGGTCGCGCTCGAGGTAGGGCGACGCGCTTGTGAACGCGAGTTCTGGAAAGACCTGGCGCAGAAGGCCAGCGTCCCCGCGCTGCGAAAGCGGATAGCCGAAGCGCGCCCATTCCTGCACGGCCAGATCGACCAGGCGCTGACGCAGATCGCCTTCATGCGCCGGCGCGCAGCTTTGCGTGCGGCGCGGGGAGTAGGCGGGATATTGCATGCCGTTGGCGTGATGACGGAACGTGAGTTCGCCGCGGGACAAGGGCGAGGGCTCAGCACTGGCCGCGGACAGGGTGAGCAACGCGGCGAGCGAGGCAACGAGTGTGCGCATCTGATCAGTTCAACGCGAGCGGCCCGAGCGTGCAAACAAAAAGGGCGAGGCCGGAGCCTCGCCCTTGATGCGTTCGCGTCAGTGCGGCGGACTTAAAAGTCCATGTCGCCCATGCCGCCCATGCCGCCGCCGGGCATGCCGC
>DASPMA010000458.1:0-7018 GCA_035627335.1 Binatia bacterium | reverse complement strand
GGCTGTGCAGCAAAGCGCCCGCCCCACATGCGCTGGCCGCCGGACGAGGACCTGGACTTGGACACGAACGCACACTCCTCATCGGCGCAAAAGAACTGGGCCCTATGGGCCGCACTGGCGATGCTGGCGGCGGGGACGCTTGTCCTCCTCTACGTGCTTTTCGCCGCTTCTTCAAAGCCAGAGCCGAGCACCGGTCTTGCGCGATTCGCAACCGGCGAAATGCGCCAGCTTGCGGTGTTGGAGGCGCCGCCCATCCTGCCGACGCGCGCAATCCGCGATGCGGCCGGCGCGGAGACGACGCTCGCCGCCGTCGCCGGCGGCGAGGTGATGGTTCTGAACCTCTGGGCCACGTGGTGTGCGCCCTGCATGCACGAAATGCCGACTCTGGGAGA
This sequence comes from Binatia bacterium, assembly GCA_035627335.1. Taxonomy (GTDB): domain Bacteria; phylum Pseudomonadota; class Alphaproteobacteria; order Caulobacterales; family Aquidulcibacteraceae; genus Vitreimonas. The sequence continues at coordinate 6,626 of DASPMA010000458.1, read as the reverse complement.
ATTGCAGCGCCGCTACGAGGGCCGCATTCGCGTCGTGCCCGTGAGCGTCGACAGCGAAGCCCAGCGCGAAAGGGCGCAGCGCGAGTTGGCGCGGCTCTCGGAAGGCTCGCTGCCCTTCTTCATCGACATCACGCGCGGCGTCCTCTTCGACGCGCAAGCCGCCGGCATGCCGGTAACGATCATATACGACCGCCAAGGCCGCGAAGTCGCGCGCCTATCGGGTGGCGCGGATTGGTCCAGCGACGAAGCTGCGGGCTTGATCGATGCGGTATTGGCAGGGGAATGACATTGGTTCCCATTCTCGAGACCGATCGCCTCCGCCTGCGCGGCCACACCATTGGCGACTTCGACGCCTCCGCGGCGATGTGGGCAGACGAGCGCGTGACGCGCTTTATCGGCGGCAAGCCGTCGCCGCGCGAGGATTCGTGGCGCCGCTTCGTCGGCTTTCCTGGCCAATGGATTCTGCTTGGGTTCGGCTATTGGCTGATCGAGGAGAAGGCGACAGGCGCCTATGTCGGCGACGGCGGCTTCGGCAATTTCAAACGCGATTTGACGCCGCATGTGTTGGATGCGCCTGAGCAGGGCTGGGCGCTCAATCCCGCCATGCACGGCAAGGGCTATGCGACGGAAGCGGCCGTCGCGATGATCCGCTGGGCCGAACCGCATTTCGGCCGCAGCGATTTTGTCTGCATGATTGCGCCGGATAACACGCCGTCCTTACGCGTCGCCGCAAAGCTCGGCTATCGCGAATTCGCGCGCACGGACTACAAGGGCGCGCCGTCGATCCTTTTCCGCCGCGGCTAAAGAAATGGCGAAAGCGCCAGGCGCACGCGCGAGGCTTGCGCCAGCACCTGGCTGTAGGAGGCGGGCCGCTGAGGCGCGGTCGCTTGCGGCCATAGGTCGACGAAGCGATTGAGTTCGCCCTGCGCTTCCAGATACGCGCCGATATTCCGTTGCAGCATTGAGTCTTGATGCAGCGAAGCGCGAGCCGCGTAGGCCGCGCCCATGCTGTGCTGGTATTCGATCGGATCGACGAAATCTTCCTGCACCACGCCTTGATAGAGACCGGTGGCGATATCGACCATGCGCACGACCAGCACCGCGTGGTCGAACTCCAATTCGCCCAGCGCGCGCCCGATCTCTGCTTCGGCACTGCGGATGCGTTGCATCATTTGCGCGCGATTGAGATTGCCGTCGGCGGCGGCGCGGACGATCGCCACATTGAGATCGCCGAACTGATCGGGGGCGACGTCGTAGACTTCGAGCAGGCCCTGCTGCACCAGCACCGCCGCTTCCGCGGGCATGTTCTCGGCATTCACGGCGGCGGCGGCCATCACGAACCCGTGCAGGTGCTGAATGCGCAGCGCGGTCAGCTGATCGCCGGAAAGGCCCGCATAGGCGCTCGCGGCGCCCGCTTCACCCGCCTCGCCGCCTTCGCCAGCCGCTCTCGCCGCGGGCGCTGCGCCTTCGCCAGCTTCGCCGCCGCGGACGCCGGCTTCACCGGCTTCACCGCCCTCGCCGCCTTTGCCCGCTTCGCCGCCTTCACCGCCGCATGCGGCGAGACTCAGCGCTGCGGCTGCGACGCCGGCCCGGCCCCAGGTCTTGAGCTTCCACGTGATCATGCGCCCTCCGCGAAGGCGCGCACCCTGACCTAAATGCGAATGGCTCGCAAGAACTTCGGCAAGGCGGGAGCTGCGACCTAGCCGCGCTCTCCGCGCTCTCCGCGCTCGCCATATTCGCCACGCTCGCCGTGTTCTCCGCGTTCGCCACGCTCGCCACGCTCGCCGTTTTCTCCGCGTTCGCCGCGCTCGCCCCATTCGCCATGGTAGCCGCCTTCGCCATAGCCGCCATGATAGCCGCCATAGCCGTGTGCGTAGCAGCCGCTCACGCCGACCAGCGCGGCGGCCGCGCCTACCGAGCGCCAGACCTTGAGCCTCATCGAAATCATTGGCTTTCCTTCCTGCGGGCGTGCTCCGGCCCTTATTTCATTGCGTCCTCGCTCCTGTAAAAGGTTGCACATGAGCCTCATTCTTCAAGGTGTTTTGGCGCCAGAGGACCTAGAGCGCGTGCGGCGCGAACTCGCGGAACTCAGATGGTCTTCCGGAAAGCGCACCGCCGGTTCGGCGGCGCGCGGCGTCAAGGAAAACCTCCAGGCCGACGGCGCCGATCCGCGCGTGCAAGCGCTGGAGACATTCGTGACCGAAGCGCTCCGGCGCCATCCGATGTTCGAAATCGCCGCTTGGCCCATGCGGCTGACGCGTCTTCTCTTCTCGCGCTACGAGCCAGGCATGACGTATGGCGCGCACACGGACGTGGCGCTGATGTCGGTTGCTGACGTTGCCGTCCGCACCGACCTCGCCTTCACGATCTTCCTGGAAGATCGCGACAAATATGAAGGCGGCGCGCTGGTGGTCGAAAGCGCGCTCGGCGCGCAGGAGATCAAGCTCGAGGCGGGCGACGCCATTCTCTATCCGGCGGGCTCGATCCACTACGTTGCCCCGGTGACGCAAGGCGCGCGCTTGGCGGCGGTCGGCTGGGTGCAGAGCCACATCGCCGACGGTGGTCAGCGCGAGTTGCTGTTCGATTTGTCGGTTCTTCGAGGCCGTCTGGCCAACGCCGGCCTGGCGCGGGAAGACCTGCTGGCGCTCGACAAGTCGATCTCGAACCTCTTGCGCATGTGGGCGTGTTAAGTGAATCGCCGGCGCGCTTTCGCGCGATAGCCGAAATGTAAGGTTAGCCGCGGTAGGGCGCGCCCGTCTCACGTGCCATTCGCGTGTGTGCACTTGAGTTCTCCTCCGTCGGCAAGAAGCATTGGCCCGAGCTTTCGCCGGGATGCGATATGCAGCAGAGTACCGCCGCAACTATGGGTGCAAGACCTTCCGACGCTGGCGTTGCGCCGTTCGACTGGATCGGGCGCAAAGCGAAACGCACGGCCGATTACGCGCAGTTCCTTTACCTGCAGCGCGTGAAGGGCTTCCAAGTCCCGGACCGTCCCGACTTCGACGAAGAAACCATTCCACTTTTCTTGAGCCGCATCGCCACGGCGCGCCGCTACCTCGAATTCGGCAGCGGCGCCTCGACCGTGCTCGCCGCGCGGCAGGGCCTGCCGTTCACCACAGTGGAAACTGATCCCAGTTATCTCGCCGCCGTGCGCCGCAAGGTCGCCGCCGCGGGCTTGCTGGATCTCGGCAAGCAGACCTTCCTCCAGGGGCGCATTGGCCTCACGGAACATTGGGGCGCTCCGCTCTTCCGGACGCCGACACCGGGGCGCGTGGCGCGGTGGCGATCCTATGTCGATGCGCCATGGAGCGCAGGTGTGCCTGCGCCGGATTTCATTTTGGTTGATGGCCGATTCCGCGCGGCGTGCGCGCTCAACGCCATCCGCCGCCTCGGCGGGGCGCGCGACTGGGAGCTTTGGCTCGACGACTACGAGGGACGCGAGCACTACACAATTGTCGCAGAGTTCGCGGTGCTGGAGCGCATGAGCGGCGTGACCGCGATCTTCAAGCCGCGCGAAGGCGTGGACCACGAAAAGCTTGAAGCGGCGATCGAAGCGGCGGTGCGCGATTATCGCTAGCGAAAGGGCTGCACGTCGCTGTCGGCGACAAAAATGCGTTCGTCCACCTGTTCGTGCCGCGGCCGCCTGAGTGCGGTCCAGGCGAACACCGTGCCTGAGACGAGCGCCATTGGCAGCCCGAGCACGAGCGCAAGCGGGGTCAGCGCCACGGACATGGATGCGCTAAAATTGCCCGCCCGCTCCCCGCCGGTGACAAGAGCGAGCAATTCAGTCAACACGAACGGCGCGGCGAAAGCCGTCAGGGCGCCGGCGCACAGCACATGAAGCACGACGACGCGGCGCGTTCGCGGCGCGCGTCCGATGGCCCAGCTTGCGCCCAGTGTCATTAGGGCCAGCGCGAACATGACGGCGCCCGCGACCAGCGCCAAACGCTGCAAGGCGCTTTCATTGGCGAACACCGGCGCCGGCCAGCCGATCGCCAGCGCGAGCGCAAACGGCGTCCAGATGAACGCCGGCCCCCGCCATTGCAGTGGCGGGATGCGTTGCGGGATCGGGGGGCTCCGCATTGCGGGCACCTTAACGGCGCCGCGTGCAGGTCGTCACCGAAGCGCAACCGCCGGAAGCGATCCGCTTTGCCAAACGCGCGCGAGCGTGGTTTTTGCGCCGCATGGATCGTCGCCAGCACTCACCCTCGACCGCGCGCAATCGCGAGCCGATCCTTACCGTACTGCAACGCGTCCTGCGCCCGGACGCGCGCGTGCTGGAGATCGCTTCAGGGTCCGGCGAACACGCCGTGTACATCGCGCGCGCGATGCCGGGCCTGATCTGGCAGACCAGCGACCCGGATGCGGCCGCGCGCGAAAGCATCGTGGCATGGATCGAAGCGGAGCAACTCGGAAACGTGCTGGCGCCGCGAACCATCGACGTGCGTGAGCCGGCATGGGGCGTAGAGGGTAATGCGCCGTATGACGCCGTCGTCGCCATCAACATGATCCACATCTCGCCCTGGGAGGCGACGCTCGGCTTGCTTGCAGGCGCGTCGCGCCTGCTGCGCCCGGGCGGCGTGCTCTACACGTATGGGCCCTACATGCGCGACGGCCGCCACACGGCGCCTTCCAATGCGGCGTTCGACGCCTCGCTGAGATCGCGCGATTCGTCGTGGGGCGTGCGCGACGTGGCGGAGATCGAAGGCGCCGCGAAGATTCAAGGTCTCACGCTGCAAGAAATCGTCGACATGCCCGCGAATAATTTGTCGCTGGTGTTTCGCCGCAACTGACGGCGCAAACGCAGAGCTGCAATCCGGCTCACATCTCGAAGATGTAACGTCCGCGCCATGACGCTGAAACGCGATCGGCCTATCTCCAGCGCGCGGACGCTCTCCCGTCCGCGCAACTGGGGACATACATGCGAACTGCACTCACCATTCTAGAGGTCACGATCGGAAGCTTCCTCCTGATCGGATGCCTCGCCATCACCATGGACGGGATGGCGACGGCGATCCGCCTCACGTTGTGATGCATGCATGGGGCGAGGGCGCTGCAGAAAAGCAGCGCCCTCGCGGGCTCTAGCGATTTGAACAACGGTAACGTCGCCCTTCGACAAGCTCAGGGCGATGCTGATTTACGTGCAGCGCGTTTGTATCAGTAGCGTCATCCTGAGCTTGTCGAAGGAGACGCGGGCCACAAGAGCCCTGAAACTGAAAACGCCGACCGCTTAGTGCGTCGGCGCCTATCTGGTGGGAGTAGGTGGATCGGTCCGGTAGTCGTAGAAGCCGCGTTGGGTTTTGCGGCCAAGCCAGCCCGCTTCGACATACTTCACGAGCAGCGGACACGGTCGGTATTTGGAGTCGGCAAGGCCCTCGTAAAGCACTTGCATGATGGACAGACAGGTATCGAGGCCGATGAAGTCCGCCAATTCAAGCGGCCCCATCGGATGGTGCGCGCCGAGCTTCATCGACTTGTCGATCGCTTCGACCGAGCCGACGCCTTCATACAGCGTGTAGACCGCCTCGTTGATCATCGGCACCAGGATGCGGTTGACGATGAAGGCCGGAAAGTCTTCGGCGTTCGCGATGCGTTTGCCGAGGCTTTCAACGAACTTGATGGACGTGTCGTACGTTTCTTGGCTCGTCGCCAGACCGCGGATGATTTCCACCAGCTCCATCACCGGCGCCGGGTTCATGAAATGAAGGCCGATGAATTTGTCCGGCCGGTCCGTTGTCGCGGCGAGGCGCGTGATGGAGATCGACGAGGTGTTCGACGCGAGGATCGTCTCAGGCTTCAGCACCGAGCGCAGATCGGCGAACACTTTCTTCTTCGCTTCGTCCTGTTCGACGATGGACTCGATCACCAGATCGCACGCCTCGAACGCCGCCGGCTTCGGCGCGCCCTTGACGCGCTTCAGCGCGGCGTCCGCGTCGGCTTGCTTGACGATCTCGCGATGGACTTGGCGGCCCATGTTCTTGGTGATCGTCTGGATCGCCGCATCGATGCGCGATGGATCGGCGTCGTTCAGCAGCACGTCATAGCCGGCCAGCGCGCACACATGCGCGATGCCGTTGCCCATTTGGCCGGCGCCCACGACGCCGACGGTTTTGATAGCGCCCATTTTCACCATAAGGCCCTAAGGCCTCACCGGAATGCAATCTTGCTGCAATGCAGCATAGGCGCGCGCGTGGCGCAAGGGTTCTTCTCCGCGGGAGCGTATCTCAACCAGCTGGCCCGGCGACGCCAAAGCGGTATGTGCCTTCCCGCAGATCGATGACAACCACGCGTTCAAAGAACGGCGCGTTTCCTACCAATCCGTGGACAGGGAAGGGAAAACGCCAGTTGGCGAAAAAGGTCGGCGCCGAACTTGTGTAATAGACGAGCGGCTCTTCGAAGCTTGTGCCGCCGACGCTGACTGCGCCTATGGGCTCGCTTCCGCGCAACTGGATCGTCCGGCCCCAGCTGGGGACGTCGACCACATGATCGGCGTGTTCGGGGTCGTCTCCGGTCAGCGTCCGCCAGAGATCAAGGTCGACCGAAAGCGGAAAGATGCTGGCGCCGGTATCGAAGAAGAAGTTTTCGTAACGGCGCCGTTGGCCGTCACCGGAATCCAGAATTTCCCA
>DASPMA010000457.1:0-9111 GCA_035627335.1 Binatia bacterium | reverse complement strand
AGGCTATCGAGGCCTTTCAGTTCGCGGCTTTTGATCGGCACGCCGAATACCGGAAGCGGGGTCAACGAAGCTGTCATTCCCGGCAAATGCGCCGCCCCGCCGGCGCCGGCTATGATGACTTTGAGCCCCCGCGCCTTGGCGCTTTCAGCGTATTCGTAGAGGCGCTTTGGCGTGCGATGGGCCGAAATGACTTTGGCCTCGTAAGGCACGCGCAAGGCGTCGAGCGTTTCGGCGGCGAGGGAAAGCGTCTCCCAATCGGACTTCGAGCCCATGATGAGCCCGACCGACGGCGCGGGGGTAGCCATGAACGGCTGCTCCTAAAAAACGGCCAAGTAATAGAAGCCGCCGCGCTCGTCCAGCCGGTTAAGGCCGTCTTTACCTCGCGGGCGCATCCGTTGGGGAAAGGCGCGCCCCTCAGATGCGGTTCGGACCAAAACTGCGCACTGCCGAAACGAGCCAGCTCCTGCAAGAGCTGGGGCTTGCGCGTCACGACGTTTCTGCGTCCGCCCTGGCGGCTCTCGAGCGACTCGCCGCCCAGCGTGATGAGTTTGCCGCGATGCTCGCGGCCGCCGAGGAACTGGCCGATCGGGACGCTCTTGTCCACGTTTTCAATCGCCGTGCGTTCCTTCGCGAACTGCACCGAACCATGTCTGAGGTCGAGCGTTACAAAACGCCGGCGGCGGTGCTTTATATCGACCTCGACGGGTTCAAGGCGCTGAACGATGGCTACGGTCACGCGGCCGGCGATGCGGTTCTGACGCATGTTGGCCGGCTGCTGATGGACTCTGTTCGCGAAAGCGATGTGGTGGGGCGGCTCGGCGGCGATGAGTTTGGCGTGATCCTCAACCGCGTTGGCGCGGACGAGGCGCGCGCCAAGGCGGCGTTCTTGACCGAGCGCATGAACTCCGGCGCGATCATCCATGCGGGCGTGGCGCATCGCATTGCCGCTTCAGTTGGGGTGCATGCGATTGCCGCGGTGGAAGATCCCGAGATCGCCATCGCACGCGCGGACGAGGCCATGTACGCCGACAAGCACGCCCGCAAGATCGAACAACAGGCTTTCGCCGCGTTCTAGCCCGCTTGCGCAGGCTCGACGAATGGCGCCGGCCGCGCGCATACTTGCTTCACCGCTGGACGCGCGAGGTGAGGAGCCATGTTCAAACGCACTGTGTTCTCGCTGGCTGCGATTCTTCTCGTCGCCGCATGCGCCTCGTCCTCCGCGCCGCAACCAGGCCTCCCGCGCGGCGAGGCCATGGCGGCGACCGCCGATCCGCGCGCGACAGAGGCGGCGCTAGAAATTCTGCGCGCGGGCGGGTCGGCTGTTGACGCCGCCATCGCCGCTGAGCTGGTGCTTGGTTTGGTGGAGCCGCAATCTTCCGGCATTGGCGGCGGCGGCTTTTTGATTTTCTACGACGCGCAGACCGAAGCCATTAGCGGCTATGACGGACGTGAACGTGCGCCCGCCGACGCAACACCGGACATGTTCCTGGATGCGCACGGGGAGCCCTTGGATTTCTACGACGCACAAGCGAGCGGGCTGTCCATAGGCACGCCGATGCTGATGCAAATGCTCAAGCTCGCGCATGATGATCACGGCCGTCTGCCTTGGACGCGCTTGTTCGAGCCGGCCATTCGCCTCGCCGAGGAGGGCTTCGCCATCTCGCCCATGGTTGCCGGGTTTCTCCGGCTGAATGAACACGAAGTGCGTATGCGCCAGGACCCGCAGGCGCGCGCGTATTTCTATGATGCGTCCGGCAATCCATGGCCGGCGGGGCATGTGCTGCGCAATCCGGCCTATGCGCAAACAATGCGAGCCCTTGCTGCACAAGGGCCGCGCGCGATGACGGAAGGCCCGATCGCGCAATCCATCGTTGACGCGGCTCGTCGCGGACCTCGCGCAGGGACATTAACGCTGCAAGATTTGCGCGCTGCTGAAGCGCAACGCTTCGATCCTATCTGCGCGCCATATCGCGTCTATCGCGTCTGCACCGCCGCGCCGCCGAGTTCGGCGAACGCGATGCTGGCTATTCTGGGGCTTTACGAGCGTGCGCGGCCCGATCCGGTTGGTCCCTCGAGCGCTGACGATTGGTCGGCCTACCTTTGGGCCAGCCGGCTCGCGTACGCCGATCGCGATCATTACATGGCCGACGACGAATTCGTGCAGACGCCAACACAGGAGATGATCGCCCCCGCCTATCTAGACGAACGCGCGCGCCAGATCGATGTGAACCGCGCGCCGAGGCGGGTGGGACCCGGCCAGCCGGCAGGCCGCGAACTCTTCGAGCGCTGGGGCGCCGATGAAGAAGAGGAAATGGGCACCACGCACCTTTCGATTGTCGATCAATGGGGCAATGCGGTTGCGCTCACGGCGACAATTGAGAGCTATTTTGGCGCACAGCGTATGGCGTCCGGGTTTTTGTTGAACAACGAGCTGACGGATTTCTCTTTTCGGCCGGCGATCAATGGCCGCCCTGTCGCCAATGCTGTGGCCCCCGGCAAACGGCCGCGTTCCTCTATGTCGCCTTCCATCGTCACGGATCGTAACGGTGAACTGGTGCTGGTGATCGGCTCGATGGGCGGCTCGGACATCATCGGATATGTGGCGCGCGCAACGATCGCGATCCTCGATTGGAATGTGCCCGTGCAACACGCGCTTGGACTGGGCAACGCCACCGGCCGCTTTGCGAACGTCACGGCCGAACCTGATCGTTGGCCTTCCGGCATTAGCGATGAGCTTGCGCGGCGTGGATGGCGGCTCGTGCCTGCGGATGGACATAGTACGATGCAAGCGATCCGCGTGACGCCAAACGGTCTCGAAGGGGGCGCCGATCCCCGCGGGGAGGGGACGGTCGGCGTGATCGAAGCGATGAACTAGGGCGCGTCGTGGCGATCTACATGCGCACGCTCAGTGACAGCGCGCCGAAATCCTGGCGGGTGGGTTGGGTTTTGAATTCTTCGGTGCGCCAGACGTAGGTGTAGGCCAGGCGGACGGCGCCGCCGCTGATGGAGAAGCCGGTCTGGAAATCGGCGACGTAAGGGTTGCGGTCGACGGAAGCGCTGTCTTCGAAGGTGTTGCCGTCGAGGAAGAGATTGTGCGCGACAGCGCGGCCTTGCACGCCGGCGAAGATCGACCAGGAGAACGGGCCGCCGCGGAAGTGTTCGGCGCCGGCGAGCGAGGGGCGCACGCGCGGCGGGCCGTAATCGCTGTCGATGCGCTGGCCGAGGCGCGCGGCAAGGCCGACATGCGCTTCGGTGCGCAGCGTGCCGAGCGTGGCGCCGGCGCTGGGCGTCAAGTCCGCTTCGAGGCCGCCGAAATAATCGCCGAAGAGACGCAGCGCGCGCCAACGGCGGTCGAACGAGACGGCGAAGGCGACTTCGTCGTTGAGCTGGCTGTCCCAGCCTTGCGGATCGGGCGCGCCCAGCCATTCGTGGATGCCGCGCTGCGCCTCTTCGCCGAGCGCTGAAGGGCCGACTATGCCGAGTTCAAGCTCGTAACTGTCGAGATAGCGGGGCATGCGCCCGTCGCGGCGATCCTCTTCGGCGCCGAGGGAGATTTGCATGTATAGCCAGCCGGCGTATGGGTGCTGATCGGGCGGCGCGGGGCTGGCGTTGATGTCTTCGGGCGTGAAGATGGATTGCCCGATGGCGATGCCCCAGAAGTCGGGCTCGGAGTTGGAGATGGCGCGGGTGAGGCCACCAGCGCCGCGAAGCCAATCGGGCGCGCGATCAGCGGGCGATACGTATCCCAGCCGAATGCCGGACGTGTAATTGCGGTCGGCGCCCGACGAGAGGCTGTCGTTTTCCACAGTCAGGGAGAGCACGCCCTTGTCTGCGGGTTCGTCCGGGTCTTGCGCGAGCGCCATTCCCGGCGACACCGCCGCAATCATCGCTGCACCGGCCAACCAACGCGTCAGGCGATGATGTCGGGCGTCAGCCTGTCCTCGATCCATTGAATTTGGTCCCTCAGCACCAGCTTGCGTTTCTTGAGACGCGCCAGCTGCAGCGCGTCCCCGCCGCCCTGTTCCTGCAGAGCAAAAATGGCGCTGTCGAGAGCCCGATGCTCCTCGCGGAGTTCATTCAGCCGGGCGCGCAGAGCGCGCTTCTCGGGCGTGTCGGTAATATCGAAGTCGTCGTCGTCGACGCCCATGAGCCCAAGTTCCGGCAGTGGCGGCGCCGCCCCGCCGGCGCCCCCGATTTGGGGAGGCTAAGCCCGGCTCTGACCCCCTGTAAAGCGGCGCGATTCGCCTGAATCGCGGGCCATGCAGTGGCAAGTCGGCGAAAAGTTAATTTTGTTGGTGATGTAACGAGACAACAGGTCGGATCGGCGCCATCTTTAGACTCGCCCAAGCTAAAGGAGGCGCCTTCGATGGCTATCGAGCAGCGGCTACGCGAACTCGACGCCCGGCATCGGGATCTGGACATCATCATTCAAAACGAGGCGAAGCGTCCCTCTGCGGATAGTTCGCGTCTCTCGGCGATGAAGCGCCAGAAACTGAAATTGAAGGAAGAAATCGAAGTCATACGACAGCAACTCGAGCATCATTGAATTCGCGTCGCGCGCGGGCCGCGGACGCGCGCGAATAGCTCTTCCGCGGCGCGAGACTGAGCCCGCAGAGCGAGCACGCTAGCGTTCCATCGGACCGCCAGATGCGGGTTCTGCAGCTCGGGAGCGCGGACGATTTGTCCGCCGAGCGCGCGTGGCCCGCTAGTTGCGCTGACCACAGAGCGCTGCGCGTCGCAGCGGACCAGGACGTCCGCGATCCAACCTCGCGCGCGGAACCCTTCGCGAACCCCGGTCTTGAAAACGATCCCAACAGGGAACTTGCGGCGCGCTTGAAGCGTTTGCCGACACTGCTGCTCAAATTATCTGAAGCATGTGATGCACGGCTCTGTTCTCGCCTCCGGGACTGCTGCGTCCTCAGGGGCCCCGCCGCACTTTGACGCGCGCCGCCATGCGCTGTTTCTCGACCTCGACGGCACGCTGGTGGAGATCGAAGAACATCCGGAAGATGTCGTCGCGGGCGATGCGCTACGCGGGCTGCTGCGGCGCGCGTGCGATGCGGCTGGCGGCGCGTTGGCCCTCATCACTGGGCGCACGATTGCGGATGCGGATCGCATTCTCGGCGGCGCCATCGCCAACATCGCCGGCGTGCATGGGCTTGAACACCGCATCAATGGCAAACTGCATCGCGATCATGTCGCGGCGTCGGAGCTGAACGCGGCGCTGGAGGACGTGCGCGACCTTGTCGAAGCCGGCGTGCTGCATGCACGCATCGAAGAGAAGGGCGCCAGCGTGGCGTTGCATTATCGCCATGCGCCCGAGATCGAGCAGGATGTGCGCGCATGCGCCGCGCAGATCGCCGCGCGGCACCGCTTGCGCACGCTGCCGGGCAAAATGGTGATCGAGATTGTCGCGGGCGCGCACACCAAGGGGAACGCGATGGAAGCGTTCATGCGCGCGGCGCCGTTCAAGGGGCGTGTACCGGTCGCCATTGGCGATGACGTGACCGACGAAGACGCCTTTTCGGCGGCGGCGCGTGCTGGCGGCTTCGCCATCCGGGTCGGTGACAGCAAGACGAGTTCGGCGGCGTATCGGCTGGCGACGCCGGCGGCGGTGCACGGCTGGCTGAGCGCGTCGCTGGAGGCGCAAGGATGAAAAACGCGCACGGCTCGCTCGATTTGGCGCCGATCGGCAATTGCGCCCTAAGCGCGCTGATCGATCGCGAGGGCCGCTTCGTTTGGGCGTGTGTGCCGCGCGTGGATGGCGACCCGACGTTCTGTTCTCTGCTTTCGGGCCGCGATCCGCAGGAAGAGCAGGCGGGCATATGGGCCATCGACCTGGTCGACCAGGTCAAGAGCGAGCAGAGTTACGAGCGCAATACGCCGATCCTGGTGACGCGGCTGACGGACGCGCGCGGCGGTGCGATCGAGATCGTCGATTTCTGCCCGCGTTACCGGCGCTTCGACCGGATGTTCCGTCCGCCTGCGTTCGTGCGCATCGTGCGGCCGATCGCGGGCGCGCCGCGCATCCGCGTGCGGCTGACGCCGGCGGTGGATTGGGGTGCGGCGCGCGCCGAGCGGACCGCCGGCACCAATCACATCCGTTTCCTGGCGGCGATCACCCTACGCCTCTCCACCACGGCGCCCGTCTCGCACATCATTCACGCGCGCGAATGGCGGCTCGAGAATGAGCAGTTCTTCTATCTCGGCCCGGACGAGCCGTTTAACGACGACATCCGCGACGTGCTGCGCGGCATGTACGAGAAAACGCGCGCCTATTGGTGGCGCTGGGTGCGCACTTTGGCGACGCCGCTGGAATGGCAGGCGGCCGTGATCCGCGCGGCGATTTCGCTGAAGCTGTGCGTATATGAGGAGACGGGCGCGATCGTCGCGGCGCTGACGACCTCCATACCGGAAGCGCCCAATTCGGGGCGCGACTGGGATTATCGCTTCTGCTGGCTGCGCGATGCTTACTACACCGTGCAGGCGCTGAACCGGTTGGGCGCGGTCGATATCCTGGAAGGCTATCTCACCTATCTGCGCAACATCGTCGATGCTCATCCTGAGGGTCGCATCCAGCCTGTGTTCGGCGTGGGCGGTGAGCCGATCCTCAACGAGATGATCATCGAGACGCTGCCGGGCTACCGCGGCATGGGGCCGGTGCGGGCGGGTAATCAGGCGCACGAGCACCATCAGCACGACGCGTACGGGCAGATCGTGTTGTCGACAGTGCAGGCATTCTTCGATGAGCGGCTGATCCGCTCGCCTGGCCTGGATGACTTCCACGCGCTGGAGACGGTGGGGGAGCGCGCGTATCAGCTCCATCTCAAGCCGGACGCGGGCTTATGGGAATTCCGAACGCGCGAGGCGATCCATACCTATTCGTCGGTGATGTGCTGGGCGGCGTGCGATCGGCTGGCGAATGCAGCCGAGAAGATCGGGTTGGGCGACCGCGTAGGATTTTGGCGCGCGCGCGCCGATGAAATCCGCGAAGCGATCCTAGAGCGCGCTTGGAACGAGAAGCTCGGCCGCTTTGCCGGCAGCCTCGATGGCGCCGAGATGGATGCGAGCTTGCTGCAGCTTGTGGATACGCGCTTCATCGCCCCTGACGACAAGCGCTTCCTGGCGACGTTCAAGGCGCTGGAGAAAGATTTGCGCCGCGGACGCTATCTTCTGCGCTATTCCGACAAGGACGATTTCGGCACGCCGGAAACGGCATTCAACTTCTGCACCTTCTGGTATATCGAGGCCCTGGCCCTGGTTGGACGAAAAGAGGAAGCACGAGAATTGTTCGAAGAAATGCTGTTGCGTCGCACCAGCGCGGGACTCTTGTCGGAGGACTGCGACTTCAACACCGGGGAGCCCTGGGGCAATTATCCGCAAACGTACTCGCTTGCAGGGCTGATCAATTGCGCGGTGCTGCTATCCAATCCGTGGAGCACGGTGCGATGAGCCGGCTGATCGTTGTCTCCAATCGCGTAACGCCACAGCAAGCCGAAAGCGGGTCGAGCCAGGGCGGCTTGTCCATGGCGATTTCGGCGGCGCTGCGCGAGTACAGCGGCATCTGGTTCGGCTGGAGCGGCAACTCAACGCCGGAATGGACCGGCGAATTGAACGAGCAGAATGTCGGTGGCGTGACGGTGACCACTGTCGATCTCGAAGAGCAGGATATCGAGGAATACTATAATGGCTACGCCAACCGCACGCTCTGGCCGCTCTTCCATTATCGCATCGACTTGACGGCGTACGAGCGCTCGTACGGCTCGGGTTATGCGCGTGTGAATGCGCGCTTTGCTGACGTGCTGGCGCCGCTGATTAAGCCCGACGACATCATCTGGGTGCAGGATTATCACCTGATCCCGCTCGGGCGCGAACTGCGCGAACGCGGCATCCGCAACGCGATCGGATTTTTCCTGCATATCCCTTGGCCGGCGCGCGAACTGGTGGTGACGCTGCCTCGGCACCGTCAGCTGGTGGAGTCCCTGTTCTATTACGATGTGATCGGCTTCCAGACGCAGGAATGGCGCAACGCGTTCGTCGCGTACGTGCTCTACGAAGCCAGCGGCATGGCCATGACGGACGGGCAGGTGCGCGCGTTTGGACGCACCGTGATCCCTAAGGCGTTCCCGATCGGCATCGATGCCCGCAGCTTCCGCGCGCTGCTTGATGAACCTGCGGCGAAAGAGAGCTACGCGCGCATGATCGAGAGCAAGGCCGGGCGCAAGATGCTGCTGGGCGTCGACCGGCTCGACTACTCGAAGGGCATCGAGGAGCGCATCCACGCCTACGACCGGCTGCTCGCGGATCGCCCGGAGCTGCGCGGCGAAACCTTTTTGCTGCAAATCTCGACAGAGACGCGCAGCCAAGTCGAGACTTATCAGGATATGATGGCGCGTCTCGACGCGCTGAGCGGGCGCATCAATGGCGCATACGCGGAGATGGACTGGGTGCCGGTGCGTAATGTCCATCGCATGCACACGCGCGATGAACTCGCGGGGGTATATCGCGCGGCTGATGTCATGTTGGTGACACCGCTGAGGGACGGCATGAACCTGGTCGCGAAGGAATTTGTTGCGGCGCAGGACGAAGCCGATCCGGGCGTGCTCATCCTGTCGCGCTTTGCCGGCGCCATGCAGCAGATGCGCGAAGCGCTGATCGTCAATCCGTTCAGCCAGGAGGACATGGCTGATGCGATCAACCGCGCGCTGGCGATGCCGCGCGGGGAGCGTCAGCGCCGCTGGCGCGCACTAATGGACGGCGTGGAGAAAGAGGACGTAGTCTCGTGGCGCGACAGCTTTGTGAGCTGCCTTGAAGAGGCGCGCGACGCGGATCGGCGGCCACGCGATGGGCGCGTCATGCCCGCGGAAGAAGCCCTCGGCTCGCGCCCAATCGCATAAGCGCAAAACCGGACAAGAGTTAATTCGACAGTCCGATTTCGCCGCCGGAAACTACGCCTGCGTTCGGAGGGCTGCGCATGCGGAGACTTCGGGGGTTAGCGCTCGTTGCTGTGGCGCTCGCGGTGTCGGCGTGCGCCCCTGCGCCCCCGCCCCCTGAGCCGCCGCCGACTTTGATCGACCGCGGCCGCGAACTCTTCTTCGCCGAGACGTTTGA
>DASPMA010000456.1:0-4560 GCA_035627335.1 Binatia bacterium | reverse complement strand
CGCACCTGGAGCAGTTCGGCGCGCAGACGCTGCCGCGGCGAATTTTTCAGGCGCTTCTCGAAGTGGCGCTGGATGCACGGGCGCACTTCAATTCACTGCCGGAGACCACGAGCGGCGTTGATCTCGTCGATGTTTTCCGAGCAGGCTAATCACCGCGTCAGAACGGCTCGAAGCTGCGGTTATCGAAGGGTTGATCGATTACGCCGGAGGCGAAAAACCAATCCACAGCGGCTTCCAAGCCTGTTGTGCTGGCGAGGTAAGCCTCGTCGAAATCGTGCGCCATCACGTAGAGGCGATCTGGCTCACTTGGATGGAAGACCAGTTCATCGCCGCCGACGGTGTCGGCGATGCAGACGCACTTGAGCGCCCTCGCCTTGGGTAGCAATTCAGCGCTCGCGTCCCAGAACCAATACTCGTCGATGCGCTCGCGCCATTCGCGTACATTGTTAGGGCCGTTAGCCATGTCTGCCGGCGTGTAAACGCGTACCAATCCGCCCAGCACGCCGCGGCCAAAATGTGTGATGAAAGCGCGGTATCCCGTCGGAAAACAGCCGCCAATGGCCTGCTCGGACGCAAGTACTTCCGCGTCCGGCACGCCCACCAGCGGCGCAGTTGGCTTCAGGCCACCGAAACGGCTCATGATTTCGCGATCCGCTCCAGCCCGCCCATATAGGGCACGAGCGCTTTCGGCACGGCGATTGAACCATCCGCTTGCTGATAGTTTTCCATCACCGCCACCAAGGTACGGCCAACGGCGAGGCCTGACCCGTTCAGCGTGTGAACGAACTCGGTCTTGCCGTCCTTGTTGCGGAAGCGCGCGTTCATGCGGCGCGCCTGAAAGTCGCCGCAGTTCGAGCACGAGCTGATCTCGCGGTACTTGCCCTGGCTCGGCAGCCACACTTCGAGATCGTACGTGCGCTTGGCGGTGAATCCCATATCGCCGGCGCACAGCAACATCACGCGATACGGCAGCTCCAAGCGCTTCAGCACTTCCTCGGCGCACGACACCATGCGCTCGTGCTCCTCATGGCTGTGCTCGGGCTTGACGATCGACACCAGCTCCACTTTGCGGAACTGGTGCTGGCGGATCATGCCGCGCGTGTCCTTTCCCGCCGCGCCCGCTTCGGCGCGGAAGCACAGCGTGTCGGCGGTCAGGCGCAGCGGGAAGATGTCTTCGCCCAGAATTTGCTCGCGCACGAGATTGGTGAGCGCGACCTCCGACGTTGGAATGAGCCAAAAATCCTCGCGCGTCGGCGCGTTCTCCAGGATCTCGTTCAACAACTCCGTTGGCTTCACTTTGCCACCGCGTCTCTCGAATTCTTCATCGAAGCGTTCTAGCGCCTCGTTCAGCAGCTCCTGCCGGCTCACGGTGCGCGCCGCGGTGAACTGATCGTCCACGAATTTCGGCAACTGGCCCGTGCCGAACATCACGTGGTCCTTCACGAGCACCGGCGGGTTGACTTCCGTGTAGCCGAACTCGCCAGTGTGCAGATCGAGCATGAACGCCGCCAGCGCGCGCTCCATGCGCGCGAGAGCGCCCTTCAGCAACACGAAACGCGCGCCCGAGAGCCGCGCAGCGGCCTCGAAGTCCATCAGCCCAAGCGCTTCGCCGAGCGTCACGTGATCCGCCGTGAGATCGAGCGCCGGCGGCTCGCCGCCATCCTGCTTGTACCAGCGCCGCAGTTCGACATTGGCGTGCTCGTCCGATCCGTCCGGCACTTGCGCCTCCGGCAGGTTCGGCAGCGACGACAACAGTTCATCGCGCGCCGCTTGCCAGCGCCCTTCGTCAGCCGACGTTTCCTCAATGCGCAGCTTCAGCGCCGCGACCTGCTCGATAAGTTTGCCGGCTTCAGCTTCGTTCTTCTGCGCCTTGGCCGCGCCGATTGCCTTGGACGCCGCATTGCGCGCAGCTTCCGCTTCCTGCTTGGCGGTAGATGCGGCGCGCAGCTTTGTATCGGCCTCGATGATGGCGGCGGTTTGGGGCCCAAGACCCCGTCGTTTCCAAGCAGCATCGTAGAGCGCGGCGTTTTCGCGGATGGCGCGGATATCGTGCATGCCGCGTGGTTAGTTTAAGCCGCGCGCTCCGGCAACAGCCCGTTAGGGCGCGGGCGGAACTACCTCCGCCTCCTCCTTGCCGCGCGCCTTCTCGATCGCGGCCACGATCCAGATCGAGATTTCGTAGAGCAGGTACACAGGCACGGCCATCACGAACATCGACACAACGTCATTCGGCGTGACCAGAGCCGAGAAGGCGGCGATCCCCACGATCGCGTAGCGCCGGCCCTTGCGCAGCATCGACGGCGTGACGATGCCGACGCGCCCCAAAAGCGACAGCACCACCGGCAGCTGAAACATCAATCCGAACGCCAAGACCAGCGTCGTCACCAGTCCCATGTATTCCTCGACCTTCGGCAGATACTCGACCTGCACAGGCCCCTCGGTAACTTCCTGAGTCAGCGCAAATTGCAGTGCAAACGGCATGGCGACGTAGAACACGAACGCCGCGCCCAGTCCGAACATGATTGGGGCCGCGATCAGGAACGGGGCGGTGGCCGCACGTTCCTTGCGATAGAGCCCAGGCGCAATGAAGGCGTAAACCTGCCAAGCGATGACCGGGAACGCGAGAATGACGCCGCCGAACAGCGCGATCTGCATCTTCACCGAGAAGAAACCGAACGCGCCCGTATTGATCAGCTGGATCGCTTCACCCGCGCGCTCAGGATGCGCGTGCGCCATGGCCGTCTGGAATGGCTGCGCCAGGAACATGAAGATCGGATCGACGAACAGGAAGGAGACGATTACGCCAAGGACGAACGCCGCTAGCGACGTCATCAAGCGGCTTCGCAACTCGACCAAGTGATCCAGCAGCGGCGCGCGTGACGCCTCGATCTCGGCGTCGTCGTCTTCGTATTTGCGCTTGGCTGCGGCGTCGATCACGGCACGCTCCGCGCCGCTGGCTTCGGCTCGGGCCATTCGGTCTTGGACCGGGCGTCTTCCGTCTTCGCCCCTTGGACTTCGGCGGAGAAGGCAGACGCCTTTTCCTCCGCTGGCGCAGCTTGCGGGTCCGAAGACCCGCGACTGGCGTCGCCATCGGGCGTTTCCACTGCGAGCTTTGGCGTCGGCTTGGAGATGCCCGCATAGTCTTCCAGCGTCGGCAGCGGCTTGGTGAGTTCGCGCGTGACTTCCTGCAGCGACGTCGTACGGCGTAGCGCTTCGACTTCGCGCTTCAGTTCATCCAGCTCAGCTTGCCGCGCCAGTTCGTCGAAACCCGTGCGGAATTCCTGCGCCATGCCGCGCAGCTTCGCCGTCCACTTGCCGAGCTTGCGGAAGAGGAGCGGCAGATCCTTCGGTCCCACCACCACGAGGGCGAGGATGCCGAGGATGAGTATCTCATTGAAGCCGAGGCTCGGCAGCATGGGTTTCGGCCCGCTTTATTGCGAGGCGCGGTCCGTTTCGCGCTGCGATGTGGTTTGGTCCGGAACCTGGCGCGGCGGCTCTTGCGCGGGCGGCGGGGTTTCCGGCTCCGACAGACCCTTGCGGAAGCCTTTGATGCCCTTGCCCAAATCTTCCATCAGGCTCGAAATGCGGCCAGGCCGGCTGAACAAGAGGAACGCCAGCGCCAAGACGATCAGGAGCGGTATCAGCCCTGGTAAATGCATCGAGAACTCCTTCGGACGGGCGCTCGGCGCGCCTACTCGTCCTTTTCCATATGATCCACGAAAAAGCTTGCCGCGTCGTCACCCTCCGACAGCGGCTCTTCGTCCGGGCTCAGCTCCTCGCTCGGGCGCGGCACATCCAGTTGGCCAGCGGCGCGCGGATCGAGAAGGCCGAGGACCTTCAGATCATCCTTGCCCGGCAGAGCGTCAAGCGACGCCAAGCCAAAGTGACTGAGAAACGCGTCCGTCGTCCCGAATGTCAGCGGCCGGCCTGGCGTACGGCGCCGCCCGCGGGGCCGAATCCAGCCGATTTCGAGCAACAGCTCCATCGAGCCGCGAGAAAGGCTGACCCCCCGGATCTCCTCAATTTCCGCGCGCGTTACTGGTTGATGGTACGCAATTACCGCAAGCGTTTCCATCGCGGCCTTTGGCAATCGGCGCGGCGCTTCGCGAGTCTCGCTGAAGAGGCTGGCGAGGTCCGGCGCGGATTGGAAGCGCCAGCCGCCGCCGGCTTCAACCAGCTGCACTCCTCGGCCAAAGTAGTCCGCCTTCAGCTTCATCAGCACGGCGGCAACGTCCACGGCCGGGCCGAGCTTCTCGCTGAGCGCTTTTGCCGTGACGGGCTCGCCGCCGGCGAACAGCAAAGCTTCGGCGGCGCGCACCGCGTCGTCCGACGGCGCGGGCTTTGTGCGCTCAGCGTCAAACGCGTCCTCGATGCGGCGCATCGCCTCTTCGAGCGGGGGCCGATTGTCAGCGCTCATTGGCCTCATTCTGGACCCGACGCGCCCGCACGAACAGCGGCGCGAACGCGTCCGCCTGCCGCAGCTCCAGCTTCCTCTCGCGGGCCAGTTCCAGCGACGCGCCAAAAGTGGAGGCCAGATAGCTCTCGCGCGGGGGCGCGTCG
>DASPMA010000455.1:0-3428 GCA_035627335.1 Binatia bacterium | reverse complement strand
CCGAATTCGTAATCGCCGCCGATCTCGTAATCCCAGCCGTCTTGCGTTTGGCGCACGCGACGCTCGCGGTCCGCAAGCGTGGTTGAGGTCCAGAAGCCGTCTTCTTCGAACACGTAATCGATCACGCGTCCGGACGCGTTCAGATTACCGACTTGGCCATTGGGGCCGCGATAGCCGAGGCGGCCGGTGAGACGCGGCTGATTGTTCTGTCCGGTCCATTCGTCGTGGCGCAGCTCGATCACGCTGCCGGACGCATCGAGAATGCGCGTCGGCCCGCCGGCGCCGCTGTGGTTGGACTGGTTTTCGAGGCCGATCGTGTATTCGAACGGACCGCGTTCGCCGCTGATGGAGGTTTCGAACCGCGTGAGCAGGGGCTCGGTGAACAGAGCACGGAATTCGGGCCGATAGGCCCATTGGCCGCGCAGGCCGACATTGCGTGCGACGACATTGGCGACCTGGCCCGAGAGCCCCGAAATGCCCAACGCAGCGCCGTCGCGGATTTCGATGCGGATGACGCTTTCGGCCGGAATGCGCCGCAGCTGCGCGAGGATGTCGTCGGACTTGTTGGAGATGCGCTGGCCGTTGAGCAGCACGTTGCCGGTGGCTTGGCCGAGGCCGCGTTCGATCGTGGCTTGGCGGATGGTGAAGCCCGGCACCTGGTTCAGCATGTCGAGCGCGGTCTGCGGCGCAAAGCGCGCGAATTCGGCGGCTTCGTAGGTGCGGTCTCCCGCGGCGCTGGTTTGACCGGCGTCCTGCGCCTCAGCGCTTGTGGCGAAGCAGGCGAGGGCCATGGCGAGCGCGGTGATGCTGGTTTGCGCAAGGCGCGCGGCGCCAGCCCGCTGAACGCGGGAGTTGGAAGTCATTCTAGTCCCCTGAAGCTTGGTGTTGCCGCGTTGCGATCAGTTGCTGTCGCGCCGGCGCATGGCGCGGGCGTACCGGCTATCGACGCCGTGGATGCGCATCGAGATCAGCTGATCGATGCTGAGATCGCGGTACCCCGCTTCCTGAATCTCACGCACATAGTCCGGCGTGACGCCATGGATGCGTGCGGCGATCAGGTCGTCAGAGCTGATGTCACGAAAGCCAAGCTCTCTCAGCTCGCGCACGAAGCCGGACTCGACGCCATGAATGCGCATCGCAACGAGTTGCGAAGGCTCTTCGTTGCTATAGCCCAATGCGCTCATCTCGCGCGCGAACTCGGACGTGACGCCGTGGATGCGAAGCGCCAGGATGTCGTCGGCGGGGATGTTGCGCCATGCCGGCCCGAGCGAAGCGAGGCTGCGGACGTAGTCGGGCGTGACGCCATGAATGCGCATGGCGACCAGTTCGCCGACATCGCCAAGCCGGTAGCCGGCCTCAGCCATGCCGCGCGCGTAGTCCGCATCCACGCCGTGAACCGCGACCGCCATCACATCGTCCAGCGAGGGGCGGTCGTAGCCAAGGCGCTCGAATTCATCGAGCGCAGCGAGATCGAAGTCGCAGAGCGCAAGGTGCAACAGATGCACGCCTTCCGCGCCGCGAATGCCGCGCCGCTCGAGGCCTTCGGCATAGGCTTGGCTGCCGGCAAAATCGCAGAAGCCTGAAGCGCGGCCATTTTGCGCCTGGCCATTGCAAGAAAGGACGCCGGCGCCGCGGCTGACCGTGAATGACACTGGATGGGAGGCCCCGCCCAGGTCCGACGCGTCCACGCCGGAGAAGTTGCTCCAGGGATAAGAGTTGGAGTGATTGCTGTTGGAGCCGGGCCGCGACGAATACTGAAGCGCGAGCTGTGCGCTGCCGTGGCGGTTGGCCGAGAGTTGGAAGCTGATGTCGGAGAGGTCGTCGTCGGCGGCGGCCGGCGCGCATGCGATGAGGCTCAGAGCGACGAGGGCGAATGCGGGTTTTGACATGGTCGAAACTCCTGGGCGTTAAGCGCGCGCCGCCGATCCCGCTGCACTTGAGCGAGTGAAGACGCGAAGGTGGAAGAGGCGAGTGGCTAGTCGGTCTGCGGATGCGGCGGATCGGGCGGATGCGGCGGCGCGCCGGATGGCGGTGGATCGCCGTGCGGACCAATCGTGCGCAAATCCGGCCCGATGACGCCGACGACACGCAGTTCCATCACGTCGTCGACGGAGAGGTCCGACAGTCCCGCCGATTCCAGTTCGCGGATGTAGGCCCCGGTTACGCCATTCGCGCGCAGGCCCATCAATTCGTCCGCCGTTGGGCGAGGAAGGCCGGCGGCTTGCAGTTCGCGGATGTATTGCGGGCTGACGCCAAGCGCGGCGAAGCCGCTCACCTGGTCCGGCGAAATGTCGCCATAGCCGGCGGCGGACATGCCGCGCAACCATTCAGGCGTGACGCCAAGCACGCGGAAGCTGACGAAGTCCTCATTGCTCATGTTGCGCGCCGGCGGATACACGCGCTCGACATCGCCGATGTAGTCAGCTGTGACGCCGTGAATGCGCATCGCGACAAGGGTGTCCGCCGAGGTGCGCTGATCGCGCACTTGCACGGCGGCCGCGCCGCCCGCTTGTGCGACGGCGACGGTTTGCGCCGGCGCTGCTTGCGCCTCGGCGGCGAACACGCTCGCGGTTGCTTGTTGCGACGCTTCCCCGGCGACGGCCGCTCTCACAGCGCGCGGCGCGTGATCAACCGGCGCGAACGCCGCAACCGGCGCTGCGATCAGGAGCGCGGCCACGGCGCAGCTCAACGCCCAGGCCGGGGCTGCGGGATCGCGGCGCGCGTGCGGATCGAGCACGCGCGTCAAGCGGCGCTTCAGCGCGTCCTTCGAGGGCGAGACTCCATGCGCGGCGGCGAGCGGGCTGGCGCGTTCGCGGCGGGCGAAGTCGACGAGGAGCGCGGCGTAGTCCGAGCGACGCACATCGCCGCGCAGCACGACATCGTCGGCCGCCTCTTCGCGCAGTTCGTGCGCTTGCCAGGCCAGAAGCCAGACCAGCGGATTGAACCAGAGCACCGCCGTAGCCAGGCGCGCGATCAAGAGATTGAGCCAATCCATGCGCACGACGTGGGCGAGTTCGTGCGCCAGAACTGCCTCGGCCTTTTCGCCGCTTTCCAGGATGGCCGGATTGACCATGATGGTCGGGCGCAGGAAGCCCCAGCTTACGGGCGAGGAGAGACGTCCGTTCTGCAAGAGCGCCGTGCCTTGCTTCATGCCCATGCGCTGTTGTGCGTGCGCGAGCGCCATGAGCCATGTCGGCTCGGTCAGCACCGCGGCGTCGCGCTGTAGGCGCAGCAGGCGCCATAGCGAAATTGCGAGCGCCGCGAGCAGCAAGCCGGCGACCAGAGCATAGACGCCGAACGCGATGGTCTCGCCGGTCAGGACGAAGCTCTCTGCTGGAATGGAGGCGGCGGCGGGCGTTGTCGGTGAGGCAATCAATGTTTCCGTGACTGGCGCCGGCGTGCGGCTCCAGAAGCCCGTCACTTCCAGC
>DASPMA010000454.1:0-9147 GCA_035627335.1 Binatia bacterium | reverse complement strand
GCGGTGAGCTTCTCGAGATGCTCAGGCCAATCCTCGACCGCCCTGTTGAAGATCGGGCCGAGGTCTGGATCAGCGCGAACGCGGCCATAGAACAGATGCACCAGCCGTGCGATCTTTTCTTCGTCGATGTCCTGAAGCTCTTCCATCGAACCACTGTCCAGTGGTTCACCAACTAAGTGTCACGCTCCGTCGCTGCAACGGAGGCAAACACCGGCGCTGTGCGGCATGCCGCCGCGAGTGGTTGCAAGCCCGCCGAATGCCGTAATGCGGTGTCCGTGTTCAGAACACCGCGGCTGCCGCGCGATCCATCGCGGCGTGAAGGTCAAGGTTTTCGCCGTCGCGGCCTAAGGACGCCGCGGCGAGCAAACAGTCGCCTTCCAGATAGCGCGCCGTGAAGTCGCCGGACTCGATGCAGCCGTCGACCTCTATTCTGGTCCACTGCGTTGCATGCCCGACGTATCGGATGGACCGATCATAGTGATGACTCCAGAAGAAGGGGATGGCGGCGAAGGGCGCGGTCTCGCCGAGCATGCTTTCCGCGGCGGCCTGACCCTGTTGCTCCGCCGCGACCCAGTGTTCGACTCTTATCCTTTGACCGAGGCGCTGATCGGGATAACGCGCCACGTCGCCGGCGGCGAATACACCTGGCGCGTCCGTGCGCATGTTCGCGTCGACCACGATGCCGTTGTCGATAGCGAGCCCAGCGGCGGCCGCTAATTGTATATTTGGCCGCACGCCAACGCCGAGGACGACGAAATCGGCCGATATGGCGCCTCCATCGTTCAGGTGCAGGTGCTGACCGTCGAAGCTCTCGGCGGTGCGCCCCAAATGAAATTGCACGCCTTGCTCTTCGTGTACCCGCTGGATGAAGCGGCCGATGTCTTGGCCAAGCACGCGCTGAAGCGGGGTTTGATCCGGCGCGATGACCTGCACGTCGAGGCCGCGGGTGCGCAGGGAGGCGGCAACCTCCAGACCGATAAAACTCGCGCCGACGACAGCGACGCGCCGAGCTTTCTCGGCCGCCTCGATGAGGGCGCGCGCATCGGCAAGCGTGCGAAGCACGTAGACGTTGGGCAGATCGAAGCCTTGTCCCGGAAGGCGGATCGCCGTAGCGCCCGTTGCGAGCAGCAACGCGTCATAGCGAAAAGTCTCCCCTGAGGCGGCGGTGAGTTCCTTGGCGCGCGTATCGATGGATTTGACCTCCGCGCCCAGCCTGAGATCGATGTTCTTGCTGGTGTAGAAGCCGGCGTCTTTCAGTGGAATCCATTCTTCGGGCGCCGTGCCGGCGAGATAGTCCTTGGAGAGGTTGGGACGGTCGCACGGCGCCGCGGCGTCTGCGCTCAGCATGGTCACATCGCCGCTGAACCCGCGCCGCCGCAACATCTCGGCGGCGGCGAACCCGGCCGCACCGCCGCCGACCACCACAACCCTGTTGAGTTCGCGTCTGCCAGCACGCTGCGAAGACGGTTGCACTGCGCTTTCGATGACGTCACGCACGAAGACGCGCTCGTCAATTACTTCGACATTCCACCGTGTCAGCGCATCGAAGGCCGGAGCGCTTAGCGCCTCTCCGCTGCGCAGACTGAAGCAGGCGTGATGCCACGGACAGCGCACCTGATCGCCGTCGATGCGGCCTTCTCCCAACGGGGCGCCATAATGCGTGCACGAGGCGCTCACGGCGAAAAACCCGTCGACGCGCCGGGTGAGGAGGACGGCCTGATCGGCAACGCGGCCCACAAGCGTTGACCCCAGCGGGATCTCCGCAAGCGCAATACCGAGCGCGAGATCCGGTCCAGCGATCTCCTTTGAAGCGGCCATGGGCGATCTCCTCGCTCGTTTGATGCAGGACCCATCGCGGGGTTCCCGAAAGCTCCCGGAACCTCGGCGGGGCCTCCCGCATCCGATGGGCGTCAACAGCAAAGGCGAATGCGTATGCTCGATAGCGTAACCGACACATTTAATCCGCCGGAAGTGCAGAAGTTCGCGCCCGCCTCGGTCCCGGCTCGTCCAACCCGGCGCGAGGCCGAAGAGGCCGTGCGCACGCTCATTCGGTGGGCCGGGGATCGGCCCGACCGCGAAGGCCTGCGGGAAACGCCGGCCCGCGTCGTGCGAGCATACGAAGAATGGTTCTCAGGCTACGTCCAGGAACCCGCAGCCGTACTCAATCGCACTTTCGGCGAAGTGGCGGGCTATGACGATGTCGTTGTCTTACGCGACATTCCTCTTCAATCGACGTGCGAGCATCACATGGCGGCCATCCGCGGCGCCGCTCACGTCGCTTATTTGCCCGGAAAACGCGTGGTCGGCATCTCCAAGCTGGCCAGACTGGTCGATGTGTTCGCGCGGCGGCTGCAGATTCAGGAACGTCTCACCGTTGAGATCGCCGATGCGTTGGACCGCATCCTGCAGCCACGGGGCGCAGCGGTCGTCATCGAGGCCAGTCATGAGTGCATGACGTCTCGAGGCGTGCGCAAGCACGGCAGCTTGCTGGTGACGCGTTGCTTTCGCGGAATCTACCGTCAGCCAGCTGAGCAGAGCGAGATTCTCGGCTTGCTGCGCGCGACGCGGTGAAGCAGGAACCTTGCGGAGGAAGCGGCATCCAATAGGGTAGGAATAAAGGAGACCCGTAATGCGGGCGCCAAGATCAGCGTTGCGTCAAGACTTCGACGCCATGACGGAAGCCGAACTGGTTTCGCACGCGCGGAAGGGCGCAGCCGGCGCATTCCGCGCCATCATGAAGCGAGGCAATCAGTTATTGTTTCGCGTGGCGCGCGGCGTCATGCGGGACGACGGCGAAGCCGAGGATGTCGTGCAGGAAGCCTATGTCCGCGCGTTCGCAAATCTAGCCGGCTTCAGGGGCGAGTCCTCTATTTTCACATGGCTGACGCGCATCGTTCTGAATGAGGCCAATGGCAGGCTGCGCCGGCGTCGCACGATGGTGGGCCTGGAAGCGGTCGAGGCGGCGCAAAACCAGGGAGCGCACGTGGTGATGTTTCCAAGCGGCGAACCATCGCCTTCGCCGGAAGCGGACGCGGCGCGCATAGAGGCGCGGCGTTTGATCGAGGCTGCGGTCGATGAGCTGCCAGAGGCCTTTCGCATCGTGTTCATCCTGCGCGACGTTCAGGGGTGCAGCATCGTGGAGACCGCTGAAAGCCTCGGCGTGCTGCCCGAAACCGTGAAGACGAGGCTGCATCGGGCCCGGCGCTTGCTGCGCACGGCGCTGAGCGACCGGTTGGAAAACACGCTCCAGGGCGCCTTTCCGTTCCTCGGCGTCCGCTGCGATCGCATAACTGAGGTCGTGTTGGCGCGATTGTCGGCGGCCGGGCAGACATTGGATGAACGGATTCCCTAGCTGACTCAACGAACTCTGTCCGGCTCAAGCGCGGCGTTCGTTCAGACCGTGCTGGCGCATGCGCCAGATGAGATGATCGAGGCGGTCCTGGCCGAAGAAGGGCTCGTCCGCGAAAACGAACAACGGCACGCCCCAATGACCTGCGTTCTTCTGGTCCTGCTCGTTGCGCGCGACTTCGGCGTCGTAGGCCGCCGGCTCCCGTTCGACGTCATGGTCGATCGCAGCGGCGTCGAGACCGGCCTCCTCAAGCGCGCCCTTAAGGTGCTCGCCTTCGTGCCAATTGTCGATTTCGCCTGACCAGATCGCGTGTGATGCGCGGCGTGCGAACACAAAGCCCTTTCCGGCGCGCTCCGCCGCAACCCCCAGGCGTGTCACGCGGTAGATGTACGGTTGTTCTGCTGCGACTTCATTGGCGGCGTAATCCATCACGATCGGGTCGGGGCGGGGCCAGCGATAGGGGATGTCGTGCATCTGCGCGATGCGGAACGTGTCGCGCATCAGATAGGGCGGCCAGAGCGGGTTCACTTGCTTGAAGAAGCCCGGGATGCGCACGGCGATCGGCATAACGAAGCGCATGCGCGGCGCGATGTCGTAGCGTGCGATCAGCTCTTCGACCTGAGGCGTCGACAGATACGAATACGGGCTACGGAAAGAGAAATAGTAGTCGAAGGTCAAGGTCATGGAAGGTCCCACGCGGGACACCATGCACGCGGACGTATTCGTGGCGAAGCCTTTTTGGGCTTAGGCGGCCGAACTTGCCGCCTGCGGCTCGATGAAGGCGAGGCCGGCCGCGCCCTCTTCTTGCCAGACGACCTTGGCGCGGCAGCGCAGGCGAAGGGTCGGTTCGCAGAGCATCACGTTTTCCGGCAGCGTGGTGCGGACGTAGAACTCGACGCGCGCCCCGCCCGTGCTCAGGTCCTTCACCGCGATGTTGAGGCGCTGGCCGTCCTCGAACACGAGCGCGCCATGCCTGAAAAAGGGTCGGCGGAAGGCGCGCTCCATCAAGCGCGGCGCTTCGACCACTTCGAACTCCTCCGGCGCGGCTTGAGGCTCCGCGCGTCGTGAGAAGAGAGAAGAGACAAGGTTCGAGAGCATGGCGCGGAGTCTAGGCGCGGCGGGATAACGCCTTGTTAAGTGCGGACCGAATTGCCGGTATCGGAATGCCGCAAAGGCCGATTTTATCGAGCCCGGATGTCGCTCGGCACGCCATCGATCCAGGTGCGCGTCACGTGCAGCGTGTCATCGAGCAAGGCGAAGGAAGCGCGTCTACCGGTGACAATCGCGCCCAGGCGGTTGAGCCCTAGGAACCGGGCAGGGCCCGCCGAAGCAGCACCGACGGCCTGTTCGAGGCTGAGGTGAAGCATCGTCATTGCATTACGAACCGCTTGCATCATGTCGAGGTTCGAGCCGGCGAGCGCGCCGTCCGGCGCGATGCAGACGCCATCGCGAACTTCGATGGTTCGGCCTTGCAGCTTGAAGGTGTGTTTGTCGGAGCCGACCGTCGGCATCGCGTCCGTGACGAGCATAAAGCGATCGAGCGGCTTGCATTTGAGGGCAACGCGCAACGTGGCGGGATCGACGTGGCGGCCGTCGACGATGAGGCCGCACCAGCTTTGCTGATCTTCGAGCGCGGCGCCGACCGCGCCGGGTTCGCGCGCTGTGAGCTGCGACATCGCATTGAAGAGGTGCGTGAAGCCGGAGAGGCCGGCGTCGAGCGCGGCGCGTATTTGCGCGTAAGTCGCGTTTGTGTGGCCGGCTGATACAATGACGCCGGCGCCGACGAGACGGCGGATCATGCCGGGCGTCGTCATCTCTGGCGCGATGGTCACCAGCGTGCAGCCGGCGCCCAGAGAAGTAAGCAGCTCAAACGTCTTGTCATCGATCGTGCGGAATTTGCTCTCGTCGTGCACGCCTTTCTTCGCGGCGTTGAGGAAGGGACCCTCAATATGGATGCCGAGCACGCCGGGGACGTTTTGCGCGATCGCCTGGCGCGTTGCGTCGATGGCGCGCGCGACGATGTCGAGGTCGTCGCTGATCAGCGTGGGCAGGAAGCCGGTTGTGCCGAAGCGCGCGTGCGCAGCGCCGATGGCGGCGATGGCATCGACGCTTGGGTCGTCGTTGAAGAGAACGCCGCCACCGCCATTGACCTGCGTGTCGATAAAACCTGGGACGAGGATGGCGCGGGCGAGATCTTCTTTGGCTTCGCTGTCTGGCACGGATGCGGTGGGGCAGATGTCAGCGATGCGCCCGTCGGCGACGACCACCGCGAGATCGTTCTTGAGCCCTTCGGGCGTCAGCACGCGTCCGTTGATGAGAGCGGTCATAGCGTTTCGGTGACCTTGGTGAGGTGAGGGGGCGCGTCGGGATCGCGGCCGCGCGCGAGGGCAACGTCGTGCGCGAGGCGATAGAAGCTCTGGATCGCGAGCATTGGTTGCAGGGCGACATGTGCGCCGAGCGTCGGCAGTAGTGTTGCGCCGGCCGCGCCGGCGCCGGCAATGAATGCTTTTGCGCCGGCCGCGCTGGCGTCCGCGGCGAACTCGGCGACGCTGGCGCCGGCGGGATCGTCCTGCGCGAACAGGAGCAGCGGAAAGCCGGGCGAGACGAGCGCCATGGGCCCGTGCCGCGCTTCGGCGGCGCTGTAGGCCTCGGCGTGGAGGCCGGATGTTTCTTTCAGCTTGAGCGCTGCTTCGCCAGCCGCGCCGAAACCGACGCCGCGCGCGATGACGTAGAGACTCGTGGCTTGCGCGAGCGTTGGCGTTGCGGTGCTCCAATCGAGCGACCAGGCTTTCTGCAAGAGATCGGGTGCGGCGGCGTGCGCCGCGATGAGTTCGCTATCATCAGTCCAGTGGGCGACGAGGCCGACAAGTGCGGAGAGCGAAGCCAGGAAGGATTTCGTTGCGGCGACGCTGCGTTCTTCGCCGGCTGACAGCGGCAGTGTTTCGTGCGCGATGGCGCCGAGTGGGGAGCTTTCAGCATTCACGAGGGCGAGGACGAACGCACCGGCGCGTTTGGCGGATTCGGCGGTGGCCAGAAGGTCTGGGCTGGCGCCCGATTGCGAGATCAGCAGCACGAGCGCGCCCTGCAGCATGGTTTCGGCGCGGTAGATCGAGGCGATCGAGGGCGCGAGCGAGGCGGTCAGCACGCTGGCGCGGGTTTCGATCAGGTATTTCGCGAACGTGGCGGCGTGATCGGAGCTGCCGCGGGCGCAGGTGGCGACGACGCGCGGGTTGAGCGAACGCAGGCGTTTGCCGAGTTCCGCGAAGCGGCCGTTCGTGAGCTGCGCCCGCACAGCTTGGTGCGCGGCGGCGGCTTCCGCGAACATGAGCGCGCCGGGGCCAAGTGGGTCGGAGTCCGTGTGCATGCCTTAGTCGAGCAGACGCTAGTTGCTCGTCTCTGGCAAGCAATTGGAATCTCTGCGAACTTTCAAGCAACATGAGTGCTTGCGCTGGACCGGAAACGGCGCGTCAAGTTCCGCGATGAAGCGTCCTTCATCTTTCGAATGCATCTATTCTAGGACGCTCCGGACGGAACCGTCCGCCTAGAAGATTCGGACCCAGTTAGCAGAATTGGCCAAATGCGACTCGCTTTGTTCTTTACCGAACCTAGTGTAAGTTGTTGTCATCGTCGGCAACAGCACAGGCGCCGGCGGCTGAGAGAGGCTTGTGCTCCCGCCTGACGGAGTACCGGCATGGGCGAGATCGCCTTCTTATCTTGTTCGAATCTTCTGCTCGGTCGGCGCGCTCCAGGTACCTGGAGGTCATTGCATGCTGACCCAAGTACAAACTGATACTCGGGCGAACAGCCAGAACGCGATCCTTGCAAAGCTTGGTGGCGGCGATCTGGCGCTAATTGCGCCGCATCTGCAGCTCGTCGATCTGCCGCGCGACCAGCGTTTGGAGCGGCGGGGGCGTGCGTGCGAGTACGTCTATTTCATCGAGCGCGGCTTGGCCTGCACGATCGCCGACGATATCGGAGGGCATGGCGTCGAAATCGGCATGATCGGGCGCGAAGGGTTTGTCGGCGTGTCGGCCATGCTCGATGCAGCGCACAGCGCGCATGATGTGCAGATGCTGGCCCCGGGCGCCGCGCGACGTGCGCCTGCGGCGGCCGTTCGCGAGCTGCTGGAAGAAAGCTCCGTGTTCCGCAAAGTAATCCAAGCCTATGTGCACCGGCTGTTGCTGCAGGTGATGCGCGAAGCGCAGGTCAATGCGCGCGCGACGCTGGAAGCCCGGCTCGCGCGCTGGTTACTGATGATGCACGACCGTGTGGACGGCGATGAGTTGCATCTGACGCACGATCGCCTCGCCACCATGCTCGGCGTGCGGCGCGCGGGCGTCTCGGTTGCAGCTAAGAAACTCGAACGCGGCGGCATCATCATGCTGCATCGCGGTTCGATCGTAGTGAGCGATCGCAAGAAGCTCGAAGAAAGTAGCGCCGGCACATATAGTGCTTTTGACAAGCAGGTGTGCGAAACTACAATGTGAGGGTTGCGTTACACGCAAAGCCGGTATGCTGATGTCGCGCTAGGCGGGCGTTGAGGAAAACCTGAGGGTCACGCCGCCGTTTTCTTGGCCGCGAGCCATTTCGGCAAAAGCGACGGCAAATCGACCTTGGCGTTGGCGTTGAAGTCGATGCGCGCGTCGCGCAGGCGCTGTTGCAGATCGCCGGTACGCGCCGCTTCGAACATCTCGCTCGTGCCGCCGATGAACTCGCCGCCGATGAAGATTTGCGGAATGGTTTGCATACCCGTGCGGGTGCGCACAGCGTTGCGGATGCGCCCGCCCCAGTCGTTCTCCTGATATGCCATCGAGTCGAGATCGATGGAGCGATAGGGGATGGCGTAGCTCTTTAAGAGCTTGCGCACTGCCCAGCAGAACTCGCACCATTCCAGCGCGAACATGACGACGGGTTGTTGCGCGTCGGCAAGCGCGCTTTCGACGAAGCGCGCCGCTTCCTGATCGACGGGCGCAGCGGCGGATGCCGCCGCAGGCGCTGCGGGGCGCGGCAAGTCGAAGCGGCAGAGCGGCGTCGAGCGGGAAATGGCGTCTTCTTCTTCCGTCATGTCGACGGGCACGTCGTCGAACAGTGGCGTGGAGAGATAGCGTTCGCCCGTGTCTGGCAACATGCAGAGGATACGCGCACCGGCCGGCGCGCTGTCCGCGATCTTCAGTGCGGCGGCCACGGCCGCGCCCGCGGAAATGCCGGCGAAGATTCCTTCGCGCGTGGCGAGTTCGCGTGAGAGCCGCAGCGCGTCGCCGCCGTTCACCGGGAGAATCTCGTCGATCCAGTGCGCGTCAAGCACGTCTTGCGTCAGTTTGGAGATGAAGTCCGCGCCTGTGCCTTGGATCGGGTGCGGCCGGAAAGAGGGATGGCTGGTCGTGAGCCGTCCGCTTGGCGGCGGCTGCGGGATGCCGCTGCCCAGTACACGCGAATTGTCGGCTTCGGCGGCGACGATCCGGATCTCCGGCCGCGCCTGCTTCAGCGCGCGGGCGACGCCTTTCAGCGTGCCTCCGGTGCCGAACGTGGTGACCCAGTAATCGAGCCGCTCGCCTTCGAAATCGGCCAGGATTTCCTGCGCTGTCGTGCGCGTGTGAATGTCGGCGTTGGCTTCGTTTTCGAACTGGCGGGTCAGGAGCCAGCCGTGCGTTTCGGCCAGCTCGACGGCTTTGGCCAGCATGCCCGAGCCTTTGTCGGCGGCCGGCGTCAGCACGACTTTGGCGCCGAGGAAGCGCATCAGGCGCCGGCGCTCGATGGAGAAGTTCTCCGCCATGACGATGACGAGCGGATAGCCCTTG
>DASPMA010000453.1:0-4026 GCA_035627335.1 Binatia bacterium | reverse complement strand
GGGCTGGCCGTCGCGGCGGTCGAAACGGGCGATGTAAGGGAGCGCGTGTTCTGGCAGTTCGGACTCGCCGGCGCGGCGGTTGTTGCGATCTGGGCGATGCTGCCGCAGGCCGGCGTCGTTGGCGTCGCTGCGATCATGGTGACGGGAGAGGGGGCGTTGGCCGTGATGTATTGGCTGCTGGCCACAAGGCCTCGGAAGCAAGCGCCAAGCGCCGCCGCGCCCGGCGGCGCGCAGGACTAGAGCAATGCGCGCTCAGATCCATGACGCTCCGCGGCGACCGACACGATGGGATGCGCTGGCGCCTCCGTCGCTGCTGATCTTCTTTTGGATTACGGATCTCCTCATTCCATACGTCTACGCGGTGCTGCAGCGCCCGTGGGAGCGGCAGACCGGCGTCATGGGCATGATCGAGGTGGGCGATGTGCACTTGGCGATGGTTGCGGCTCTGCTCTATCTCGTGTTCTGGTTCGCCGGGTATTACGGGATCCGATGGACGCCACGCGCATCGCTCCTTATTCGCGCGCCAATCCGCAATCTCTCCGCGCTTCATCTGACTGCGAACTTCGGCGCGGCGCTCGCCGTCTTTATTGTCCTTTACGCGGTCAATCCCAACACGGCATTCGTCTCGCGCATGGAGCTGACTGTGGGCCCATGGGGAAAGGCGCTGTTTCTTGCCATTGGCGTGCTGTTCGCCGCCTTCTGGCTCAGCGCGGCTGGCTTGCTGCAGACCGGAGGCCGCGCGCTTCCTCTGTGGCGCGTCGTACTTGTTCTTTCATTGGCGCTTACGCTGATCATTGCGTTCGCGCCAATGGAGGGCCGCGCGCGCATGCTTATCGCGTTGCTCTACATGGTCGTCGTCTGGCACTACTTTGTTCAGCGCCTGTCCACTGCGGTGTGCTGGGGCGTGCTGGCGGCAGGTTTGATCGTGGCGCTTGGCCTCGACTATTTTCGGCTGAGGCAGGAATATTCCCAAATCGACGTGCTCGAGATGTCATATGGTTTGGCGTATGGCCGCCAATTCGACGGCGTGCTGAACCTTGCCGCTGTACTTCGTGCGATCTCCGTCGATTACACTCAGCATCATTACGGCGCCGCGTGGATGGCGGACCTGCTCAACGACATTGGCGTTCAAACCAATCAGCTGAGCAGCCGGGCAGCCTTCATGACCGAGGCGCAGCGCATGCCGCGATTTACGGCGGGTTTTCCCCTGACGCGGCCGGGCGAGTTCTTCTTCGCGTTTGGCTGGCCGGGCATTGTAATTGGCGCCGCAATCCTCGGCGCCGTGACGCGCGTCTGGTACAATTGGATGATGGCGCGCCGCCCGTTCGGGCCGGCTTCCGCGCCTGTCTATTTTACGTTCCTCATGACCGCCGGCCTCGTGACACAGAAGAACTACCTCTTCAGCAGCCTTGTGATGGCCGCGGTCTATTCAGCCCTCATCCTCGGTTTAGCTCTGACGCTCTACGGCTATCGCCTCGCGAGAACACGACCGCTTCTGCGATGGCCTGTGGCGCAAGCGGAATGACCTGAAGAGCGAAACCGCCGCCCAATTAGTCCAATGCCTGCCCTAATTGAAGCAAGGCGAAGCGCCTGACGGCTTTCGGTAGTATTTCATGGAGCGGGCAGCGGGAATCGAACCCGCGACATTCAGCTTGGGAAGCTGACGTTCTACCTCTGAACTATGCCCGCGAAGCGGGGGCGACGCTTAAGGCAAATTGAGCGGAACGCAAGAGCGGCGCGCTAATCGTCGAGCGTAAAGCCGACCTTCATCGTCACCTGCCAGTGGGCGATTTTGCCGCCTTCGACTTGGCCCCGGACTTGCGCGATTTCGAACCAGCGCACGTTGCGGATGGTCTCGCCGGCGCGGCCAATGGCGTTCTCGATCGCCTTCTGAATCCCATCCGGCGAACTGCCGGTCAGCTCGACACTCTTATAGACGTGATCAGACATGCGGACCTCCTGCTTTGCATCAAGCAATCATGCTCCGATGGTTTGGCTTTGTCAGCGCTGGGTGGTGGAAGTTGGGCGTGCGCGCGTCTAGGTTCCGCTGGAAGGAGCCATCATGCCTGAGATCGCCCAAGCAGCGCTGCGCAAGTTCACCGACACGATATGGGACGAGGAGATCGTGCCGACGCTGATCGAGTATATCCGCATTCCGAACAAGTCGCCGTCGTTCGAGCCGGATTGGGAGAAGCTCGGGCATATGGACAAGGCGGTCGACCTCTTCGTCGCCTGGGCGCAGAAGAAACTTCCCGCGCTCAACGCCAAGCTGAGCGTGGAGCGACTGCCGGGCCGCACGCCGCTCATCTTCATCGACGTGCCCGGCGCCAAGAGCGGCGACACCGTGCTCCTGTATGGACACCTAGACAAACAGCCGGAGATGACCGGCTGGGCCGAAGGCAAGGGGCCATGGGTCCCGGTGCTGGAAGGCGACAAGCTTTATGGACGCGGCGGCGCTGATGACGGCTATGCGATGTTCGGCGCGCTTGCGGCGCTGTTAGCGCTGAAAGAGCAGAACGTCCCACACGCACGCGCCGTCGTGGTGATCGAGGCCAGCGAAGAGAGCGGTTCGCCGGACTTGCCTTTCTATATGAACGCGCTTGCCGAGCGCATCGGCAAGGTTTCGCTCGTCGTCTGCCTCGACAGCGGTTGCGGCGACTACGACCGGCTCTGGCTCACCACATCGCTGCGCGGCATGGTCGGCGGTACGCTGCGCGTGGACGTGCTCGATGAGGGCGTGCACTCGGGCGACGCCTCGGGCATCGTGCCGTCGAGCTTCCGCATCATGCGCCAGCTGCTCGCGCGCATCGAGGATATCGACACCGGCGCGATCAAAGGGCCGGCATTTAACACTGAGATTCCGGCGGAGCGGCAGAAGCAGGCGAAGGTCGCGGCGCAGGCGCTCGGCGACGCTGTCTATTCCAAATTCCCGTTTGTCGACGGCATGAAGCCGAACGGGACTGATCTCGCTGAGCTGGTGTTGAACCGCACGTGGCGGCCGGCCCTCTCGGTCACGGGCTTTGCCGGCGCGCCTGAGCCGCGGAATGCAGGCAATGTGTTGCGGCCTTTCACGGAAGCAAAGCTCTCGCTTCGCGTGCCGCCGACCGCCGACGCCAAGAAAGCCAGCGCCGAACTCAAGCAAATCCTCGAGCGCGATGCGCCGTATGGCGCACGGATCAGTTATGAAGGCGAGAAGGAGGGCTCGGGCTGGAATGCGCCAAAGACCGCGCCTTGGCTGGAGCGCGCGCTGGAGGATGCGTCGCACGCGGCCTGGGGCCAACCCGCCGCCATGATGGGCGAAGGCGGCTCAATCCCGTTCATGGGCATGCTGGGCGAGAAATTTCCGGAAGCGCAGTTCGTCGTGACGGGCGTGCTCGGTCCGCATTCCAACGCGCATGGGCCGAACGAATTCCTGCACATCCCGACAGGAAGACGCGTTACCGAGACCGTTGCGCGCGTGCTCGCCGCGCACGCGGAGCGTTAGCCGGCTGTCTTCCGCTCGACCTGGGCGACTGGCGGGGCCGCTTCGCCCTCGGTCACCGGCCGCTTGCGCGCAAAGCGCATCACCATGGCCGCGAGCATGTCGCGATCGGCCGGCTTCACAATGTGCTCGGCGGCGCCCAATGACATCGCATGCGCACGGTCCTCGTTCACAGAGAGCACGACGACCGGAATGTCCTGCGTTTTCGGATCGTGTTTGAGGCTCTGCAGCACGCGCCAGCCGGAGCGGTCGGGCAGGAAGATGTCGAGCAGCACCAGCGCGGGTTTCTTGCTGCGTGCGAGCGCCAAGCCTGCTTCTCCGCCTCCGACGCCTTGCACCGCGAAACCAGCCCGCGTCAGCGCCCGCGCGGCGAGTTCGCGCGCGTCCGGTTCGTCTTCGATGACGATAACGAGTGGGGCGTCTTCCGCCCCCTGAATTTCATCGACCTTCGCCGCCGCCCCCAGGGCCGCGGAAGCGTCTGCAAAGTTTGCGGGCACGTGCAGGGTGAAGGCGGACCCCTTGCCAAGCGTGCTCGTCACTGTCAC
>DASPMA010000452.1:0-2426 GCA_035627335.1 Binatia bacterium | reverse complement strand
AATCAGTTCGTGATGCGCTTCCGCAAGCCGGAGTAGCGAAACGCGGGAGCGCGCCTAGTCGTGCTCCCGCACTTTCCCGCGCTTCGCTTTCACGTCCCCGCGCCGCGCCTTGTGATCCAGCCGCCGTTGCCGCTCGGCTCTCGGCACCTTCGTCTTGTGCCTTGGCTTCGGCGCGTGCGTGGCTTGCTCCACCAGCGCCACCAGCCGCGCTTGCGCGTCGGCGCGATTGCGATCCTGCGTGCGGTGCGCGTCGGCGCGGATGACGATTTCGCCATCCAGCGTCAGCCGTCGCCCCGCCAGCCGCTCCAGCCGCTTGCGTACGTCATCCGGCAGCTGCGTATAGCCGCCCAGCCGGAAGCGCAGCTCAACCGCGGTCGACACCTTGTTCACGTTCTGCCCGCCCGGCCCGGCCGCGCGGATGAAGCGCTCCTCGAGGTCGCGTTCGTCGAGCGAAAGGGAGGCGGTGACGCGGATCACAGGTGTCAGGTGCCAGGTGTCGGGTGTCAGAAGTGTGAAAACGCAAAAGGGTACTCGCTGTTCTTAAAAGCTGGTACCTGACACCCGATACCTGACACCTAGGTGGGAGGACGACATGCGGAAATTGCTGGTTGGACTGGGCGTGGCGCTCTTCATCGGCGCGTGCGCGGGCGGCGCGATCCCTGGGCTCATGATGACGCAGCCGGCGCCCGTGTCCGCGACCTCGCCGCACATCCTCGCCGCCGTGGCGGACCCGCGCCGCCCGCAGGCCGATCGTGACCGCGACGCGCTGCGTCATCCGGCCGAGATCATGGCCTTCGCCGGCGTGCAGCCCGGCTGGCGCATTGCCGACGTCGGCCCAGGCGGCGGCTACTACACGCGTCTCTTCTCGGTCGCCGTGGGCAATGAGGGGCGCGTGTTCGCGATCGACCGGCCCAACGCCGCGCCGGATCGCCCTCGCGCCATCCTCGCGGTCGCGGCGCAATATCCGAATGTCACCGTGCTGCAGGCGGGCTATCAGGGCTGGAACGCCGGCGAGCCGCTCGACGCGGTTTTCGTTTCCCAAATCTATCACGACTGGTTTTACCCGCAGCTCGGCCTCGATGTACCGGCGCTTAATCGCCAGATCTACGACGCGCTGAAGCCGGGAGGCGTCTACGTGATCATCGATCACGCGGCGGTTGCGGGACACACGATCAATACGGCCGATCCGCAAGCCGACATCCACCGCATCGATCAAGCGCAGATCGTGCGCGAAGTGACGGCGGCGGGCTTCGTGCTCGACGGCGAAAGCCAAGTGCTGCGCAACCCTGCCGACGACCGTTCGTTGCGCGTCTTCGAAGGCGACATCCGCGGCCGCACCGATCAGTTCGTGCTGCGGTTCCGCAAGCCTGAATGAGCCTTCGTGTATCTTAGCGATCTTTGTGTCTTCGTGGTCCGAACTGAACCACAAGACACGAAGAACACTAAGGCACGAAGGACGACGAGGAACGGAGATGCTCCTTCCTGAGAATCCCAACGCTTTCACGCGTTCGCCGCTCGACCGCGCCGGTCATCGCCGGAAAGACGAAGCGTGGTTGAAAGAAGCGCTGGCGAGCGACCTGACGTTGCTGCTCGCGTTTAACAAGCGCCGGCCGTTTCTTTATGAGAGCGGACCTGGCCTATTCGTCCGCTGGCTTGCAGGCCATGTATGGGAGCAGCTAGGCGATCGCGAGCAGCCGCTGATTTTTCTCGGCGTCGACAACAACGAAGCGGCGTACTTCGCTTGCGAAATCGCCGATCCGGCAGCGCTTGGCGATCTTGGCTTCTTCGAAGAACTCCGTCCCGCGGCGTCGCGGCTCGAGATCGACAAGCTCCCCATCATCGGCACGGCGCGCAGCCTGTTCGAATGGCATGGGCGCAACCGCTTCTGCGCCAATTGCGGCGCGCCCTCGCGCGTTGTCGAAGCGGGCTGGATACGCAAGTGCGACGCTTGCGACGCCGAACATTATCCGCGCGTCGATCCGGTCTGCATCATGCTGCCGACCTTCGGCGAAAAGTGCCTGCTTGGCCGTCAGCGCGGCTGGCCGCGCGGCATGCACTCGGCGCTCGCCGGCTTCATCGAGCCGGGGGAGGCGATCGAGGAAGCCGTGGCGCGCGAAACGTTGGAGGAAGCGGGGCTGAAGGTGCGCGAGGTGACCTTGCACTCGACCCAGCCCTGGCCGCTCCCGCATTCGCTGATGATCGGCGCGATCGCTGAAGTCGAAGGCGATTCAGAAAAGATCGATACGGACGAACTGGAAAGCGGCCGCTGGTTCACGCGTGAGGAGGCGCGCCAGCTTATCGCCGGCAAGCATGCCGACGCCTTCTGCCCGCCGCCGTTCGCAATAGCGCACCAACTCTTGAAAACATGGTCTGAGCGCTAGCAGTGCTCGCAATCGTCGCGCTGCGCCGTCTCGATCTGCAGCGTT
>DASPMA010000451.1:0-4123 GCA_035627335.1 Binatia bacterium | reverse complement strand
ACCTCGGCGACATGGACTTCAAGGTCGCGGGCACCAAGAAGGGCATCACGTCCTTGCAGATGGACATCAAGGTCGCGGGCATCACCGAGGAGATCATGAAGGTCGCCCTCGAGCGCGCCCACCACGGCCGCATGCACATCCTCGGCGAGATGAACAAGGCGCTCAATGCACCGCGCGAAAGTGTCGGCGCCAACGCGCCGCGCATCGTCCAGATCAACATCCCGGTCGACAAGATCCGCGATGTGATCGGCACCGGCGGCAAGGTGATCCGCGAGATCGTCGAAAAGACGGGCGCGAAGATCAATGTCGAAGACGACGGCACGGTGAAGGTCGCTTCCGCCAACGCAGAATCGATCGAAGCGGCGATCAAGTGGATCAAGTCGCTGACCAGCGAACCGGAGGTCGGCCAGATCTACGAAGGCAAGGTCGTGAAGGTGATGGAGTTCGGCGCCTTCGTGAACTTCTTCGGCGCCAAGGACGGGCTCGTCCATGTTAGCCAGCTGGCGCGCGAGCGCGTGGAGAAGCCGGGCGACGTGGTGAAGGAGGGCGATGTCGTGAAGGTGAAGCTCCTCGGCTTCGACGATCGCGGCAAAGTGCGCCTCTCCATGAAGGTCGTCGACCAGGCCACCGGCGAAGACCTCTCCGCGCAAATGGGCGAGGAAGCCGAAGACCACGGCCCGCGCGGGGGCGGCGGCCGAGATCGCGGCGACCGCGGCCCGCGCCGCCACGGCGGCGGACGCGATCGTGATCGTGGCGACCGCGGCGAACGGCGCGAGCGCAAGGAATCGGCGGACTAAGTCGGCTGAGTTCGTAAGATAGAAAGCCCGTCGCGAAAGCGGCGGGCTTTTTGTTTCTGCAAGTATCCCGGAACTGCTGCGCCCCGCACCTGTTGGACTCGCGAAGGAGCGAGCCATGGCCAAAAGCGAACAGAAGAAGCGTTCCGCCGAACCTGAAAAGCCGCGCGCGAGCGGGTCCCCGCAATCGCGCAGCAAGGGCGACGGGTTCGCCCACGATGTCGGTATCGTCGATGTCGAGCCGCCGGACGATCTGGAGCGCAATCCTGGGATCGGCGCGTCCAAAGGAACGACAATGTCTGGGGCGGATGCCGACGATGTCGACGAGCTTTACGAGGAAGGCGAGAACACATTCCCGGGCGATGTCGAGAACGATGCGGGCCGGCCGGGCACGGGCGTCGATCCGAACCGGCGCGGGCGTGAAAATAAGTGAGCGAGCCGCGCAAACCCGAAGAGCCCGCGCCGATGGCGCAGCCGCGGCCGGAGCGTCTGGTCAAAGGCAGAACCGAGCCTGAGCGTCCGGTGGATTCTGGCCGCACGGAAAACACTGCGGACCAAGAAGGCATCGAGATCGACAATGCCATCGAGCGCCCGCAAGAAGGCCAACCAGGTCAACCCGGCGCGAAACCGAGCTAGCTGCATCGCCGGCAGGACGCGCCGCCGCCGCCCCGCTACCTTGGCGCATGGCCGATCTTGTCGTCATCGCCCGCTTCTCGTCACGCCCCGAGGCGCTGATCGCGCAATCGCTGCTGCGCTCGGAAGGCGTTGAGGTCTTCATGCCTGACTTCAACGTGCTGATGGCCGAATTCGACCCGTCCTTCATGGCGTCCGGCTGGCGGCTCATGGTGACGGAGCAGGACGCCGCGAAGGCGACCGATATTCTCCGCGAGGCGCAGTTGGCGTCGGACGAGCCCGGTTAGCCTTCGCTTTCGCTGGTTGTCGGCACGCCGACAGCGTGGAAGCCGGCGTCGACGTGGATGACTTCGCCCGTTGTCGAGAAGCCGAGATCGGAGAGGAGCCATAGCGCGCAGCCTGCGATGCCCTCCATGCGCGTGTCTTCCTTCATAAGCGACCATTCGCGGCCCGTTTGGATCAGGCCGCGTC
Source organism: Binatia bacterium (assembly GCA_035627335.1). Lineage (GTDB taxonomy): Bacteria > Pseudomonadota > Alphaproteobacteria > Caulobacterales > Aquidulcibacteraceae > Vitreimonas. Next base: position 2,225 of record DASPMA010000451.1, on the reverse strand, counting down.
CACCCTGGATGCCGGCGATGGCGAGCGTGCGCATCGCGCCGGCGCTGATGGCATTTACGCGAATGCCGCTGGGGCCGAGGTCGCGCGCCATGTAGCGCATGGAGGCTTCCAGGCACGCCTTGGCCACGCCCATCACGTTGTAGCTCGGCAGCACGCGTTCGGCGCCGAGATAAGTGAGGGTCAGCATCGAGCCGCCCGGTTTCATGAGCTTCGCGGCGCGCTTGCCGGCCGCCACGAAGGAGAAGGCGGAGATGTCCATGGTGCGCAGGAAATTCTCCCGCGTCGTGTTCTCGATGAAGGAGCCTTTGAGCTCGCTCTTGTCCGAGAAGGCGATGGAGTGGACGAGGAAGTCGAGGCCGCCCCAATCCTTGGCGAGCTTGTCGAACACAGCGTCGAGGTGCGCGTCATTTGTGGCGTCGCATTCGAGCATGGTCTTCGCGCCGATGGACTCCACCAGCGGGCGCACGCGCTTTTCCAGCGCCTCGCCCTGATAGGTGAAGGCAAGTTCCGCTCCTTGCGCCGCCAGCTGCGAAGCGATGCCCCAGGCGATGGACTTGTCGTTAGCGACGCCCATCACAAGTCCGCGACGGCCCTTCATCAGCTCGCCCTTCGGGAACACCCATTCGTCGGCCATGTCGCGCACTCCGCTGGTTTTCTGTCGCGCACCTGAAGGAACAGAGGTTCCAGCGTCAAGCGGAACCCCGCGGCGAAGGCGGCGTTTTCGGGGGCAGAAGGCAAACGAGCCTTGAGGAGATTTCTAGATGGCCGAAATTCGGGAAACCGAAGTCGAGCGCGACGCGGACGGCCGCATTGTCGGTTACCGGGAGCGTGTTTCGGAACACGTGGATGATGAGAAAAAGGTCCGCCGCAAAGGCGGCGGCTTTGGCTGGGGCCTCTTGCTCGGCGCCTTGCTGATCGCAATCGCTATTGTGGCTTACGCCTACAGCCAAGGCGGCTTCCAGCAGGCGGGCGTTGAGGCCGATCAAGTCGCGAGCGTCGTCGAAGAGCAAACGGACGACGTGGTGGAGCGCACGGACAACGCGCTTCAGGGCGCGGCCGATACGACTCAGCAGGCGGTCGACAATTCGACCACGAGCACGAACGAAACAAGCGAAACCGCGACGAACTAACCCCTCGTCTCAACGGGATCGCTTTAAGAGCGCCGGTTCGCAAGAACCGGCGCTCGACGTTCAGGCGGCGAGTCGTGTGAACGCCAGCGTCGCGTTGGTGCCGCCGAAACCGAAGGAGTTGGAGAGCACGCAGTTGAGTTCACGATCCTCGCGCTTGCGTAGGATCGGCAGGTCCTCGAAGGCGGGATCCAGTTCCTCGATGTTGGCGCTTTCACACGCAAAGCCGTGGTTCAGCATCAGCAGTGAATAGATCGCTTCCTGCACGCCGGCAGCGCCCAGCGAATGGCCGGTCAGCGACTTGGTGCTCGAAATTAGAGGCGCCTTTGGACCGAACACGGCGCGGACCGCTTCCATTTCCTTGATGTCGCCGACCGGCGTCGAGGTGCCGTGCGTGTTCAGGTAGTCCACGGGACGATCGAGATAGCGCATCGCCATCTGCATGCAGCGCGTCGCGCCTTCGCCGGAGGGCGCGACCATGTCGTAGCCGTCGCTGGTGGCGCCATAACCGGCAACCTCGCCATAAATCTTCGCGCCGCGCTTCTTTGCACGCTGGTATTCCTCCAGCACCAAAACGCCAGCCCCGCCGGCGATGACGAAGCCGTCGCGGTTCTTGTCGTAGGCGCGCGAGGCCTTCTGCGGCGTTTCATTATACTTAGTGCTCATCGCGCCCATGGCGTCGAACAGAACCGAGAGTGTCCAATCGAGTTCTTCGGAACCGCCGGCGAACATCACGTCTTGCTTGCCCGAGGAGATGTGCTCGTAGGCATCGCCGATGCAGTGGGCGCTCGTCGCGCAGGCGGAGCTGATCGAATAGTTGACGCCCTTGATCTCGAACGGCGTCGCCAGCGTGGCGCTCGCCGTCGAGCTCATCGCCTTTGGCACAGCGAACGGGCCGACGCGCTTGGCGCCCTTTTCGCGCGCAGTGTCGGCTGCGGCGACGATCGCGGCTGCCGATGGCCCGCCCGAACCCATGATGATGCCGGTGCGCGGGTGCGAGATGTCGTCCTTGGTGAGGCCGCTGTCGTCGATCGCCTCTTGCATGGCGATGTAGTTCCAGCCCGAGCCTTCGCCCATGAAACGCATCACGCGCTTGTC
>DASPMA010000450.1:0-4452 GCA_035627335.1 Binatia bacterium | reverse complement strand
CACAAGCTTTGGCCTCGGCCGCCTCGGGCGGGTCGGGCGCGGTCCCGAACGCCGCCGGCCAGTCCACCGAGACGAACTTCACCGCCATCGACTTCATGGGCGACCATTACGCGCTGATCGACACGCCCGGCGCGGTCGATTTCCTGGCCGACGCCGATTACGCGCTGCCCGCCGCGGACTTGGCGATCGTGGTCGCCGACCCAGATCCGGACAAGGCGGTGCTGCTGCAGCCGTTTCTGAAGGCGGTGGAAGAATTTCAAATCCCGCGCGCTCTCTTCATCAACAAGATCGACACAGCGCGGGGCCGCGTGCGTGACCTGTTGGAAGCGCTGCAGCCGATGTCGAGCGTGCCGCTGGTGGCGCGGCAGATTCCGATCTGGGAGAACGAGAAGGTCTCAGGCTTCGTCGACCTCGCGCTGGAGCGCGCGTATCACTATGAGAGCGGCAAGCCTTCGAAGATTATCGATATTCCGAAGGACATGTCGGAGCGCGAGACGGAAGCGCGCTTCCATATGCTGGAGCAGCTGGCGGATTTCGACGATGGCCTGATGGAGCAATTGCTCTCGGACGTGACGCCCGATCGCGACATGGTTTTCGCCGATCTCGTCCGCGAAACGCGCGAAGGATTGATCGCGCCGGTATTCTTCGGCTGCACGGCGCAAGGCAATGGCGTGCGGCGCCTCTTGAAAGCGCTGCGGCATGACACGCCGGAGCCGAAGTTTGCCGCGGCGCGGCTTGGGCTTGCCGGGAACGGCGCATACGTCATGAAGATTTCGCACGCGGGTCAGGCAGGAAAGCTTGCGTACTCGCGCGTGTTCGGCGGCAAGTTGGCGGACAGCGATCAGCTGACGCTCAGCGATGGTTCGTCGCAGCGGCCGGGCGCTCTTTTTTCGGTTCAGGGTGCGCAAACGAAGAAGGTCTCCGAAGCGCGCGAAGGTGATGTGGTCGCGATCGGCAAGCTCGATCCGGTTGCAGCCGGCGATCTGCTCGCCTGCGGCGGCGCGACGCAAACCCCGCGAGTCAAGCCCGCCAAGCGCTTTCCGGTCTATCAGCTCGCGATCGCCACAAAGGACCGCAAGGACGATGTGCGGCTCTCCGGCGCCTTGCAGAAACTTGTTGAGGAGGACGCGGGTCTCAACGTTCTCCACGATCAAACCACGCATGAGATTGTGCTGCAGGGTCAGGGTGAACCCCATCTGCGCTCCGTCCTGGAGCGGCTGAAATCACGTTACGGCGTGGATGTTTCGACAGCGCGGCCCTCGACGCCGTATCAGGAGACCATCCGAAAAGGCGCGGAGAAGCGCGGCCGCCACAAGAAGCAGACCGGCGGCCATGGCCAGTTCGGCGACTGCGTTATTCAAGTGAAGCCGCAGCCGCGCGGCCGAGGTTTTGAATTCATCGACAAGATCACCGGCGGCGCCATTCCGCGGCAGTGGATTCCCGCGGTCGAAGCGGGCGTGAAGGACGCGATGACGAAGGGGCCGATCGGATTTCCTGTCGTCGACGTGCAAGTGACGCTGATCGACGGTTCGTTCCACTCGGTCGATTCAAGCGAGCACTCGTTTCACCAGGCGGGACGCATCGGCATGAGCGAAGCGCTGGCCGATTGCGATCCGGTCGTGCTGGAGCCGATCGAGAAGCTCTCAATCTATACGCCCAGTTCCGGAACGCCCAAGATCAACTCGTCCGTATCGAGTCACAATGGGCAAATTCTGGGCTTCGAGGCACGCGAAGGCTGGCCTGGCTGGGACCGGGTCGACGTATATCTGCCGCACGCCGAGCGGCAGAGCTTCATCATCGAGCTGCGCTCCATGACGCAAGGTCTGGCGACGTTCGAAGCTGAGTTCGACCACATGGTCGAAGTCACCGGGCGACGCGCCGAGGACGTGGCGAAGAGGGCGCAGCAGAGCGCGGCGTGAGCGAGCGCGCCAGCACGAGAGGCTACGCCGAGCAAGCCACGATGCTCATTGCGCGTTATGAGAGCATCGTGCCGGAAGAGGTGCATGAGAAAGTTCTGCACCTTTTTCCGGAAGGCCCGTGCCGCACGCTCGACATCGGCGCGGGCAGCGGGCGCGATGCGGCGTGGTTCGCCGCCAAGGGTCACACCGTTGTTGCAGTCGAGCCAACCGCGGAAATGCGCGAGGCGGGCATGCGCTTGCACCCAGATCCGAACATCGAGTGGGTGGACGATGACCTGCCGGATCTGGCGGCGTTGGCGGACGACGCGCCGTTCGATCTCATCACACTGACGGCCGTTTGGCAGCATCTCGATGCTGACGAACGTAAGCAGGGCATGGCACGTTTGGCCGCGCTCGCAAGGCGAGACGCCGTCGTGGCGCTGCTGCTTCGGCACGGCCCCGTGCCGGAGGGCCGGCGCATGTTTCAGGTGACGGCGGAGGAAACGGCGGCGCTCGCCGCGGCGGCGGGTTTCGCGGTCCTCGTCAACACGCCGCGGCGGGCCATTCGCGGCGACGCGCCGGCTGATGTCACATGGACGGCGTTTGCGTTTCGCCGATTGTAGCTGCGTTAGTTGAACAGCGTCCGGCCTGGACCCTCCAGAAAGATCGCCGTTGCAAGGCTGCCCGAGCCCATGCCCACGAACAGCAGGCACAATCCGGTCATCAGCTTGCTGCGTTTGCGAGTGGCGCGGCGTTCGAACAGGCTGCCGATCAGCTGCTGTTGCGCGGCAATGGCGATCAGCGCGGCGACGGCAAACTCCGCCGTCGCGATCCAAGAGAGCTGCGCTCCGCTGAGAATGGTGCCGGAGAGCGTGAGCGTAAGACCAACGCCGCCGAGGCTGACGGTGGCCAATTGTTCGAACAACTTGGCCTGCAGCTCGTAGGCGAGGTCGGCGGAGGTTTCTTCGACACGCTCCGGTGGTTCGAGATTCCCGCGCTTCGCCATCGCGTATCACTCCGTTTAAAGGTGTCAGGCCGCCGCTGGAAAAAGCACCATTTGCGTCTGGATCACGAGCGCCACAGGCTTGCCTTCGTCAGTGGTGATCTTTGTCTGCCAAACGCTGGTGCGTTTGCCGCGATGCACCGGCGTTGTCTCGCCGCGCAGCGTGGCGCCGCTCTTCGCACCGCCTAAAAAGTTCGTCTTGCTCTCGATAGTGGTAGTGCCGGCCGCGCCATCCGGCAGCGACATGAATGCGCCGATCGCGCCCAGCGAATCCGCGAAAGCCATCGCTGCGCCGCCGTGTAGAATTCCTCCGGAGGTGCAGAGGTCATCGCGCACTGTGAGTTCGGCAACGATTTTTTCCGCGGATGCTTCCAGCACCTTGACGCCCATCAGCTTCGCGAAGGGCATCGTTTCTGCGAGGTTGCTCATGCGGGCTCCTTGCGCTTCAGGGTGACGCGGCGCTCTTCGTAGGTGACGTAGAGACATGCGGCAATGATGAGCGCGGCGCCCAGGAAAATCTGAATGCGCGGCAGTTCGTTGAAGATGACGATGCCGAAAATGGTCGCGAAAATGAGTTCGACATAGTGGATCGGCGCCAGCACTTGCGCCTCTGCCTTCGCGTACGCGCGCGCCATCAAATACATGAACGTAGCCGCGAGCGCGCCCATCAGCAGAAAGAGCGGCCAATCCGACCAGTTCGGCGGCGGCGCGAACGCAATTGCAGGCCCGGCGACGATCATGGCCGGAAAGAGGCTCGTCATCAGGCCGACGATCGGCGCGCCGTCCGTCTGTGCGCGCTGCCGCAAGAGCACCATGGCGATGGAAAAAAGGCCTGCGGAAACGAGCACAGCGGCGACCCCCCACGCGTGAAGTGGCGATTGCTCGACGGGCGGGGCGCCTTGCGTGGCGACGATCACGCCGGCGAAACCGACAATCGCTGCAACCAGGCTCTGCGGCCGCACGCGCTCGCGCAACGCCACCGCCGCCATGAACGGGACGATGAGCGGGTAGATGAAAGAGAGCGTCACCGCCTCCGCCAGCGGCAATATGGTGAGAGCCCAGAAAAAGGTGGTGGCGCAGCCGGCGATCACGAAGCCGCGCAGGGCGTGCGCGCGCCACATTTCCGGCGTCACCGCGGGCTTGCCCGCTTGCCACCAAATCGCCAGCGAGAAGATCGCGCCGAACACATATCGCCCCAGTGTCACGATCAGCACGTGATTCGTTTGGGTGAGATACTTGATGGTCGCGTCCATCGCCGAGCCGGCGGTGATCGCCAGCACGAGAATCAATGCCGGCGACAACACTCCGAGGCGCGCCATAAAAAACTCCCCTCGGACTTTTGGCCCGAGGGGAGTTCCATCGCAATGCGATTTGTTGCGCGTTACGGCGTGGTGGCCGGCGGCGGGGTGGTCGTGTCCGTCGTCGCTGTGCCGTCAGCTTCGTCAGCTTGTTCGCCGGCTTCTTCCATCGGGCCCTGGCCCAGATTGGTTTCGCCAGTGGTGGCTTGTTCGGCCGCGGTGTCGGCTTGTTCGCCGGCTTCCTCTTGGTTGC
>DASPMA010000449.1:0-5414 GCA_035627335.1 Binatia bacterium | reverse complement strand
AACGCCATCTTCCATTCGCCGTCGCGTTTCACGTATCCAGTCGACACCAGCGCCTTGTATGGCTCGCCGTTCTTGCGCTGCGCATTCACCTCATAGGTGATGACGACCGAGTCATCCGAAAGCTGCACGCAGCCTTTCTCGTCCAGTTCGACGTTCGTCCAGTTGTTCGCGCCGGGATTCATGCCCGCGATCTCTTCGTTGGAATGGACGCCGGCCATTTCCGTGAACGCGACCAGGCATTCCTCGTCGACATGCTCGCGGTAATAATCCCCGCCTTCGGTCCAAAAGCCCTTTTCCAGCTGCAACAGGTCTTGCTCGAGCGCCATGGGAGCCTCCAATACGGCTGAACGCGGCTCGCGCCGGGGCAGTTTCGACTTGGGAGGGGTTCCATGAAGTGGATGTGGCTCGCGCCAACGGCGCTCTTGGCGGCGTGCGTCTCGATCGACGTTGAGGAAAGCCACCACGGCACGACCGTCGCCGCGCTCGAAGGCGCGCGCGTGCGCGAATGCCCGGCCGACCGCACGCAAGCCAACGCGAGCAGCGAAGGCTTCGGCGAGACGAGCGGCGTGCAAAGCGCGGACGTCGCGCTCACGCCGCTAGCGCATGACCCGACGCGCGCCGTGCGCCTGCGCCGCCTCACCGTCCAGCCAGGCGGCGTCATCGCCTGGCACGATCACGCGGCGGTGCAAGGCTACGCCGTGCTTGTCTCAGGCACGATGGTCGAGCTGCGCAACACCTGCCTCGACCCGCTCACCTACCGCGCCGGCGATGTCGCGCGCGAAGACGTGAACACCGCGCACTCCTGGCGCAATGAAGGCGCTGTCCCTGCCGTGATCCTGGTTTCGCACGTGGTGATGCGCTAAGGCGCGCCCAGCACATTGCTCGCGTGCGCAAGGGCGCCGCCGGCGATGCTGGGGTCGAGCTGACGCCCCCGCCAGCGCAAGCGCCAGCACAGGTGCGGTCCGGTCGCGCGGCCGCGCGCGCCGACAGCGCCAAGCGTTTGGCCCTGCGCCACCGTATCGCCCACGCGCACGTCCACCCGGCTCATGTGCAGGTACATCGAGATGAGGCCCTGCCCGTGATCGATGAACACGAGCCCGCCTTCGTAGTGCATGTCCGGCTCGGCCAGCACCACCACGCCACCCGCCGGCGCGACGATTGGCGTGCCTTCGGGCGCGGCGATGTCGTAGCCAAAGTGCGGCGTTGACGGGACGCCGTTCAGAATGCGCTGATTGCCCCAACGGCCCGTGACGACGCCGTCCACCGGAAGAATGAAGCGATCGAGAAAACCCTCGGCCGGCGCGAGGCTCGCGAAGGCGGCGTTCTTCAGCGCCGCTTCGCGCTGAATACGCGCCAGCACTTCAGGCTCCGTTGGCGTCACCGTCTGCTGCGGCAGCCCATCGATGCGCTGCACATCGAACTCGCGATCGCCAATCGCCAGCGTGATCTCGTCCGTGCGCCCTTCGTGGCGCGCTTCCACGCGCAAGCTCGCCGGAGACTCGCGCGTAAAACCAATCACCGCCCAACCGTTCTCGTCGGCTTGGCCAGCCGCTTCGCCTTCGATGAAAATTTCAGCGCCCGGCGCGGTGCGGCAGAGCGCAATGCCGCCTTGAGTCAGCGCCCCCTCGCATGCGAACGCAGCACGCGCCGCTGGCTCGGCAGGCGCGGCCGGCGTCGGCGCCGGAGCAGGCGCGGCGGCTTCGACAGGCGTCGCCTCGGGGGCCGCAGGTGTTTCGGCCGCCGCACAAGCCATCAAAACCAGAGTCACAAGCCCCGCAGCAAATCTCACTTCGGTTTCTCCGCGAGTTCTTTCCAGCGCTTCGTCGCCTCTTCCGGCCCGCGATAGGCTTCCTGCAGATCGACGTTCCAGTACCGCAACTCATCCAGCGGTATTTTTTCGCCCGTCACCGCGCAGCGCACGAAGAGGCCCTGGCGCAGGATGGTGATCTCGTTATCGCCGAAATGGACCTTCGCTTCCGGCCCGCCTGGATCGTGTTTGTTCATGCCGAGTCTTATTAGCGCGCGCCGGCGCCAATCCAAAGGCCAGGATAGGTCAATCGCGCTGAAGCCCGGCTGAAAAGGCGCTCAGCCCCCCGATGGCGCCGCGGGAACCGCAAGAATTTCTGCGCTCTCGGCGCCTTCAGTTTCAGCGCTCTCCCGCGCCTCGGCCGCCGGCGGCGCGAAAACGCCGTTCGCGACCGGGTCGGCTGGCGTGGGCTGGAATGCGGCAATCCGGACTGTCGCCTGCTCGATCTCGTAGTCCGGCAGCTGCAATCGAAGCGCGGCGACACGCTCGTCAGCTGCCTCATCGCCCTGGCGCGCCGCCAGCATGTACCAGAACAGCGCCTCGCCAGGATTGGCCTCGACGCCGCGGCCCTGCTCGTAGAGCACGCCAAGATTGAACTGGCTGTCGGCGTAATCGAGTTCAGCCGCCTGCTGGAACAAGCGGAATGCCGCAGCCTCGTCACGGGGGGCCCCTTCGCCGCGCGCATAATAGACGCCAAGATCGTGGATCGCCTGGCGATTGCCGGCATTCGCCGCGCGCTCAGTCCATTGCCGCGCTTGCACCAGATCGGCGCCGACGCCTTCGCCGCTTTCGTAGAGCTTGGCGAGACGATACTGCGCCATCGGGAAGCCCGCATCCGCTAGACGGCGCAAACGCGCCACTGCTTCATGCGCCGCATCCAATTCCAGCAAGCGCATCGCGTTTTCATAATCAGCCGCCATTTGTTGTGGCGACGGCGGAGGCGGCGGCGCCGACGCTTGAATTGGAGCAGTGGCGCTTGCGGAGGCCGGCGCCGGCACGGGCGCGGCTTCCAGCTGCATGAACAGATATGCGCCCACCGCGAGCGCTGTGACCGTGAAACCGGCGGCCACGCTAACAAACGGCCCGAACATTGGACGGCGCTCCGGGCGACGCTGGCTTTCGATCGCGTCCAACTCATCCAGGGCGGCGGCGCGCGCGCGCGCGATGTAGTCAGGCTCAATCCACGCCAGTTCGAGCAGTTCGAGCGGCGCCAATTCTACGGACGCCGGCGTTGCAAGCGGGGCTTGTTCGGGCTCATCCTCCATGGAGAGCAGCGCGTACGGATTGACCAGCGCCGTCTCGAACGGATCAGCCGACTCTTCGACCGCGTTAGTTTCTTCCGCAGGCAGCGGCTCATCGAAGATAGGGGGTTCAGGCCGCAGCGTCTCGATGGGGTCGCGGCCGGTAAGGAGCGTCGCGAGCCGATCCAGCAGCGCGGCCGCTTTGGATTCAGGCGCGACCTCGCCGATCATCTGACCGGTGATCATTGCTGCTCCAAAGACATTCGGTTCGAATGCCAACGTGCATGCAGGCTGAATCGCGAGCGCCTCGGCGAATTCCTTGATCGGCACTTCCGGGCGTTTCGGCACGCCCACCATGGACAGCACAACAACCGGCTCGCCATCGCGTTCGTCCTTGAGCCGCTTGGCGATGTTGTCCGTGTTGCGCAGGCTCGCAATGTCGGGGCACGAGACGAGCACGACCTCATCCGCCCCTAATAGCGCCTGCTTCACCCACGGCTCCCAAAGATGCGGCAGGTCGAGCACGACGTAGGAACTCAGCCGCCGCGCCGCGGCGATTAGCGCTTGTGCGGTGTCCTCCTGCAGGTCTGACGAGCGGCGCGGGCTCGCCGGCGCCGGCAGGATCGTCAACCGCTCGGTGCGCTTGATGGCGATGCGCTCCAGCGCGACATCGTTCAGCACATCGTTTGCGTCCAATATGTCGCCCAGCGATTGCTTGGGCTCGAGTTTGAAGTTGAACGCCGCCGCGCCAAACGGCAGATCGAGATCGACCAGCGTTACGCGCGCGCGCTGACGTTCGGCGATCGACCAGGCAAGGTTGTGCGCGATCGTCGAAGAGCCGATGCCGCCGCGCGCGCCGATCACCGCGATCACGCGCGCCTTGTCCACACCCGCGAACATGGCGCATGCCGCGCCCGCCACATCCTCGGGCGTCACCGGCCAGATCAAATAATCGTCCACGCCGCGCTGCGCGAGTTCACGCAGGAGCGTCACATCGTTCACGGCGCCCAGAACGATCACCCGCGTCTGGTTCGCAGCGGCGTGCATCAGTCGATCGACGCTGGCCAACATCGACGCGCCGCGAAGATTAGAGTCGATAACGACAAGGTCCGGGCGTTGATGCGCCGCGCAACGGACGGCGGCGCCGTCGAGGCCGCCGCGCTCGATCGTGATTTCAGTGCGCGACAGACGCGAATCGGCCGCGACGCGCTCGAAGAATTCGGCCGTCTCCTTGCGGTCCCAGCTGAAGTGGATGCGGATCGCCGGCGCGGGGTGTTGGTGCGCGCCCTCCGGCAGCGCGTGCCGCACCGGTCCGAGCGGCACGCCGCGCCCGTTTTCGTTGGCACGCGTAAGCAGGAGTTCGTCGGTGCTCGCGATCGGCACAGAGAGGCTTGGAGGCGCCAGTTCTTCCGCCTCCATCGGATCGAACGGAGGTTCTTCTTCATCCTCCACGACCTCGCTGAGCAGCTCCTCCAGGTCGGGCGGATCGAATGGCGGCTCGTCCGTCGGTGCGCTTGGTGCAGTCTCGGCCACATCATTGGCGACCTCAGGCGCGCAGAATTCGACTTCTTCTTCCTCGTCGACGACGAGCATCAACACCGGTGGCGACCGCACCTGCTGCTGGAGTTCGTCAAGCGTCCCCTCGACGGCTTCATCCACTTCAACGGCGGCCTCCTCGGACACTTCCAGTGGCGGCGCCGTGATGTAATCGGCCTCGTCGAAACTCGGCGTGTCCAAGTTGGCATCGTCGGGCGGGATGTCAGTCGCAGCAGCCTCAAGCTGCTCCGGCGCCTCAATGGCGGCGGCGTCCTCGTGCGACAGCGCCATGCGCCGCGCACGCGTCCGCGCCATCGCTTTCTTGGAAGCGCTCTTGTTCACAACCCAACGCCCACGCAGTGTTCTTCTTCACCACAGTGTGCGCGAGACGCATTGCAGACCGATTAGCAAGGATCGCTAACGCGATTTTACGATTTCGGCGCATGCTCCAGATTTGCCTCTGGAATGAGGCTCTTCATGCGCTGAGTGAACGATATCAGACACACTTCCTTTGGCGACAGCGGCCCGCTCGTATAGCTGGAAGATGACATCCCCGCCTGCACGCCTTCGATCAACGTGGTGTCTTCCGCGTTAACCTGCCGGTTGATGCGCCAGTTCAAATAGCGCGCGGCGTTCAGTTCCCGGCTCTGTTCAGGATACACGTAGGCGATTTCACGGATCATGGTCTCGGTGGCCGAGACCGGAATGAACTGCATGAAGTCCACCTGGTCCGGATAAATGTCGAACGCCGTGTTCGGCCAGAGCTTGTAGTAGACCCACATGCGCCGCCGATCGGCCGGAATGTGGGTCATCGACGATAGGAGGCTCTG
>DASPMA010000448.1:0-4156 GCA_035627335.1 Binatia bacterium | reverse complement strand
GAGGTTGCCGAATCTGGTGTAGCGGCTGTCAAAGAAGAGCTTCACTTTCCCGATCGGACCGTGGCGCTGCTTGCCGATGATGACCTCGGCCTGGTTGCGCACTTCATCCAGGCTCCGCATCCACGCAATGTGCTCGTCGGTGCCCTCGCGCGGCTCGGCGCGCTCTAGATAGTAGCTTTCCCGGTACACAAACAAGACGACGTCCGCATCCTGCTCGATCGAGCCGGATTCCCGGAGGTCCGAGAGCTGCGGCCGTTTGTCGTCGCGTGTTTCCACCTGGCGGGAAAGCTGCGACAGCGCGATCACCGGGACCTTCAGGTCCTTCGCCAACGCCTTGAGGCCCTGCGTGATCTCGCTGACCTCTTGCACGCGGCCGTCGCTCTTGCGCGAGGAGGATGTGACCAGCTGCAGATAATCCACAACGATGCAGTCAAGCCCGGACGTGCGCTGCAGGCGGCGCGCGCGCGCTTGCAGCTGCGCGATGCCGATGGCGCCGGTCTCGTCGATGTGTAGCGGCAGTTGTTGCAGGTTCACCGCTTCGTCGGCGAGACGCTCGTATTCCTGCTTGGAAATCTTGCCGCGCCGGATGCGGTCGCTCTCAATCCCCGCGGCGTCGGAAAGCAAGCGCGTCGCCAACTGCTCGGCGCTCATTTCGAGCGAGAAGAACGCGACGATGCCGCCCTTGTCCGGCGCTTCGTCCATCGAGCTTTCGCGCGTCACTTTGAGGCGCTGCCGCGCGATGTTGAAAGCGATGTTGGTGGCCAGCGCTGTTTTGCCCATGGAGGGGCGGCCGGCTAGGATGATGAGATCCGACTTGTGCAGCCCGCCCAGCATGCGGTCGAGATCGTCGAGCTGCGTAGCAAGGCCCGAGACGTCCGATTTGCTCTCGTACGCAGCCGCTGCCATTTCAATTGAGGTCGTCAGCGCGCGCGAGAAGGGCGAGAAGCCGGAGCTGGCCGTGCCGCTTTCGGCGAGCGTGAACAGCGTGCGCTCGGCTTCTTCGATGATGTCCTTGGCGTCGTGATCTTCCGGCGGGTTCTCGGCGAGATCGGAGATGACGTTGCCGACGCGAATGAGTTCGCGGCGAAGCGCGAGGTCGTAGATCAGCGCCGCATAGGATTGCGCCTGCGCCGAGAGAGGCGCCGCCGCCTCCATCAGCTTCATCAGGTAAACCGCGCCGCCGATCTCCTTGATGCCGCCGTCCTTGGCGAAGCGTTCTTTCAGCGTGACGCCATCGGCCAGTTCGCCGGCGGAAATGAGCTCGGCGCAAGCCTGGAAGATGCGGCCGTGCACGGGATCGAAGAAATGCTTGTCCTGCAGGAGCGGCGTGATGCGGTTGTACGTCTCGTTGTCGAACAGAATTGCGCCCAGCAGCGCCTGCTCGGCCTCGAGGTTGTGCGGCGCCACGCGCGGCGGGGGCGCGGCGGGCGGCACAGCCAGGGGCAGGGATTGCTGGTTCGACATGCGGGCAATCTGGGGCGATTCGAGACCGCAACGATTAAAGCGTGCGGCCTATGCCCAAGATATTCCGAGTCGCGCGGCTGTTTTCCTTGTTGACGCGTCGCAACGAATCCCTGGGACCGCACGCGTCCCGCGCGCACTTTGCGTTGGAGAAAATGCGGGCCGGAGGCCCGCGGTCCCGGGGATCAGTCGAAAATATCGAACAGATCGAAGCCGCCGCGCCGGCGGCGGCGGCCGTGCTGATCGTAGCCGTGCTCGCCGCGTTCTCCATACTCGCCGCGCTCGCCGTATTCACCGCGCTCGCCATAGTGCTGTTGGTACTGCTGCGGCGGCTGTGGCTGTGGGCGTTGTTGCGGGGCTTGCGGCGCCATTGCACCCGCTTGCGGCGCTTCGGCGGCGAACGCGTCGCGCGCGCCTTGCATCAGTTTTTCCAGTTCGCCGCGATCGAGCCAGACGCCGCGGCAGGTCGGGCACATGTCGAACTCAACGCCGTTGCGGTTCATCGTCGTCATCGAAGAATTGTCGTTGGGACACATCAGCAGGGGCATGACTTCTCCTCGTCTCGGTTTGTCGGAGAGCTGAGGAGGAAATTCGAACCTCGCACCGAGCTCGCCCGATGCGGTCCGACATCACGATGCGCACGCACATCGCCAGAGGGGCCCGGTCCCGCAGATGCGGACATAGGGGCGTCCGGCGGGGAAGGGAAGGTTCTAGGTGCTGGGGCTAGACGTGGGGGATGGAAAAAGGGGCGCTGCCTTCGCAACGCCCCTTGAACCTAGTCCCTAGAACCCAGCACCTATTCGGCCCGGGCGCTCGGATCATTCGTGATCGAGTTCGCCGCCAGTTCCTTGGCTGCCGCCTCGGCCTGGCTGCGCTCGGCTTCGATGGCGGCGGCGATGACGTTTTCGCCGCGCGCCTGGCGATCGGCTTCGTCTTGGCTGCGCGCCACGTTGACCTTGATGTTGGCGTACACTTCCGCGTGGAGGCGGACGCGCACATCGTAGAGGCCAATGGTCTTGATCGGCTTGTCCAGCACGACGGCGCTGCGGTCGATCTTGGCGCCCGACTTCACGATCTCTTCGGCGATGTCGCGCGAGGAGACCGAGCCATAGAGCTGACCAGCTTCGCCGGCTTGCCGGATCAGCACGTAGGATGTGCCGTCGACTTTGCCGGACGCCTTTTCGGCGGCCGCCTTGGCTTCGGCGTTGCGCGCTTCGATCTGCGCGCGCTGAGCTTCGAACACCTTGCGGTTGTTCTCGGTCGCGCGCAGCGCCTTCTTCTGCGGCAGCAGGAAATTACGCGCAAAGCCGTCGCGCACTTTCACTTCGTCGCCGATGGCGCCGAGATTCTCGACACGTTCAAGCAGGATGACTTGCATGGGCGCGTCCTCCTACTGAACCGCGAATGGAAGCAGAGCGAGTTCGCGCGCGAGCTTGATGGCGCGTGCGAGTTCGCGTTGCTTCTTCGCTGACACGGCGGTGATGCGCGCCGGGACGATCTTGCCCTTTTCGCTGATGTAGCGCTGCAGGAGCTTGACGTCCTTGTAGTCGATCTTCGGCGCGGCATCGCCGGAGAAAGGGCACACCTTGCGCCGGCGTCCGAATGGACGGCGGGCCGGGATGTTCGAGATGTTGAATTTGGGAGCGCCTTTTTGGGCCATGTCTTATTCCTCCCCGCCTTCGAATTCGCCGCCCATGTCGCCGTCCTCGCGGCCTTCGCGGCGCGCACGGCGGCGCTCCTCGCGGTCGCGGCGCGCCAGAATGGGTGACGGCTCTTCATCGAGCTCTTCGACGCGGATGGTTTTGTACCGCATCACGTCTTCATTGATCTTCAAACGCCGCTCGAGTTCGTGCACCGCGGTTGGCGGGCAATCGAGGTTCAAGAGCGCGTAGTGGCCCTTGCGGTTCTTGCGGATGCGGTAGGTGAGGTTCCTGAGGCCCCAATATTCGGTCTTGCCGACGTGGCCGCCCAGTTCCTTGATCGTTTTTTGGATGTCCTCGACCAGCGCATCGACCTGCTGCGGCGAGATTTCCGGACGTGCGATCAGCACGTGCTCGTACAATGCCATTTCGTCCTCTTCCGATGGACCCGCGGCGCCTCTGCCGGGGAAGGACCGGCCAAAACGATGGACCCCGGGCGGCGGATGCCCCCGGGGCCGCGGATCGCGAAGGCGCGGAAAATACGCATTTCGGTGCTGGGGGCAAGTGGCCAGTGGCGTGCCAAGGGCCTCTCGGGCTAGGCAAGGTGCCCAGGAGGACCCAATGAGGCCGCTAGTCTGGACCCAGTTCGCGATCGGAGCGCTCATTGTCGGCGCCATGGCTGTCCCGGTCTGGGCGCAAAGCGCGACAGACAAGCCCACGGCTGATCAGAGCGAAACGCCAACGACGGTGACGACCGTCACGCCGATACCTGTGGCCGTCGATCCCCCGCCCGCGCCGCCCAATCCCGCCGTCCTGACCGGCATGAACTGGGTGGAGAGGCCTACGGGCCAGGACTTCGCGCGCAACTATCCGCACGACGCGATACGCAACAACATCGAAGGACGTGTCGTTCTCGATTGCCTGGTTGGTGCCGACGGTCGGCTAAGTTGCGCGGTCATTTCTGAGAATCCGCCTGGCCACGGCTTTGGAGACGCCTCGCTCAGGATATCGCGCGAATTCAGAGCGGCCCGGAAGACCGTCGATGGCCGGTCGAC
>DASPMA010000447.1:0-13810 GCA_035627335.1 Binatia bacterium | reverse complement strand
GCTGCCGCTTGAGGTTGGCGTCAAGCCTTTGCCGATAGGGGCAATTTCCGGCGCAGAGCACCCGTTGCTCACACCCTCGGTCGTCTATGTGGACGGCGGCCGGCTTTATTTCGGCCCCATCGGTTTCGAGCACGCGCGCCGGGGTGTGGAAAACGGGCGCGACCCGCTTTTGTCGTTCAAGACCGTTCTGGGCGCGAAAAATTTGGACGAGGCGCTGGCGACCAAGATCCGCCCGTCGGTCGATCCGACCGGCACGTTCACGCACCGCGATATCCTCGTCGTCTATTTAGCCTATCTCGACCAGCTGATCGCCGAAGCGCTCGAACTTGCTCCGAACATGCCGCCAGGGACGGCGCTGGCGCGGCGGCGCTATACCAGTCCGGTCTGGCGCCCCGGTAGCGGCATTGAGCAAGTATTCGAGCGCATCTTCAACGAAGCCGCCGCGATCTCGTTCAAACTCGGCCGTCAGTTGCTGTCGCGCGAAGGCGTCTCGATCGCGCAATGCAAGGATGCGCTGGACAAGGCCAAGGCGAACCCTGCCGACGGCATGCTCGAGACGGGCATTTTCGAGCCGCACGCCGCCGCCGCCGCCGCGCTTGCCTTCACCACGCAGCCCACGAACCACGTCATGGTGTTCGACATGGGCGCGGGGACGACCGACATCGCCGCGTTCGAGTTTGACGAGCGCGTCGATCCGCCGACGCTGAGCGAAATCAAGGAGGCGCGCCAGTGCAGCGCCCTCGCGGGAGACGAGATCGACCGCATCTTGATCGAGCTCATGATGCGCAAGGCCGGGATCGAGAAAGGCAAGGAAGAGGAAGTGCGCGCCGCGCGCATCGCCCGCCTCGCCGGCCGCGGCCTGAAGCACGAACTGATGCGCACCGGGCGCACTGCGTTGAAGCTAGGCTGGCGCACGCTGACGCTGCGCGGCGAGGATTTGCAGCAGGACGAGCGCTTCCGCGCTTATCTCAACGCTCTTGTGCGTACGATCGCGCTCAGCCTTCAGGCCGTTGTGCCGCGCGCTGAAGCCATGGGCGCGCCGGTGGTGGATGTCGTGCTTGCCGGCGGCGGCGCGCATTTGGGCTTCCTTCCGCAGCTCGTGCAAAGCGCGCATCAGAGCATCAACACGCAGGTTCAGATTCGCGTCGGGCCGCTTTCGCCGATCAATCCGGTCTATGAAGGCATCGATCCGATCCTCGCCAACGTCTTCCCGCAGATCGCCATGAGCGTCGGCGGGGCGCTGGTGGAGATGATGCCGGCGCGTTAGTTGCGCACGTTCTCCGCCAATTCCGGAAACACCTTCGACACTTTCGCCATCAGGTACTCGCCGTACGTGCCGCTGAATTCGTGCACGTTGGCGCGATCCCAGCGTTCGGCGCTGTCATCCCGCGCGGCGCTCTCCGGCAGCGGCACGATCTCGGCATCGAACGCCGGATCGAAAAAGAACGGGAACGAGAGCCGCGACTTGCCGCTGACATTGCGCACGCGATGGGGCGTGGAGCGATAGAAGCCGCCGGTGAGGCGATCCAGCATGTCGCCGATATTGCAGACCAGCGCGCCGGCAATCGGCGGTGCTTCGATCCAGCCGTTCGGCGTCTTCACTTGCAGCCCGCCGTTGTCGTCCTGCGCCAACAGCGTCAGCAGGCCGTAATCCGTGTGTTCGCCGACGCCCCACCCTTGGCCATCGCCGGCGGGGTATTCGAAGATACGGAAGAGCAGCGTCGGGCGCGCGGTGTAGGTGTTGCGGAAGTATTGCGGATCGAGCCCGAGACTAATCGCAACGCCTTCCATGATCGCGTGCGCAGAGAACGTCGCTTCGGCGATGAACTGCAATACTGCTGATTTCAGCTCAGGAAGCTCTTCGGGAAACAGATTTCGGCCATGCAACGGCAAGCCAGCCGCAACGCGTGGATCGTCGGGCCCTAGTTCTTCGCCGAAATACAAACCCTGCTTCAAATCCGGCTTGCCCGACGTGAGCTCACCGCCGACTGGAAAATAGCCGCGCCAGGCACGCCCTCCGCGCGCCATCGCGATCTCCATCTTGCGCGCCTCGGGAAGCGCGAAGAAACGCCGGCTCGCCGCATCGAGCGCGGCGAGCGTGTCCGCGCCGATGCCATGGCCAGTCGCGTAGAAAAAGCCGATATCGCGGCAGGCCGCGCCGATCTCTTCCGCCACGCGCGCAGCGGCGCCGGCTTCACGCAAGGGTGAAACATCGATGACGGGGAGGCGCTCCATGCGCCAAGCAAAGCATGCGGGCCTGCGCCAGCGAAAGCCCCCTCCTCTTGAGAGGAGGGGGGTTGGGGGTGGGGTGAACCACCGCAATCCAAGACTTGAGCTACCTCGGAGCGAGTATGTCGATGCGCGGAGCATCACCCCGCCCCCTGACCCCTCAAGGGGAGGGGGAGCGCTAAGTGCGTCCAAATTTTTGCGTAAGTCCTTGCAGGGCAATCACGCTCGCCTGGCGCGCGGGCATGCGGTTGAACGCATCCAGCGCGGCGATTTTGTAGGCCTCGGCGAGGGTCGGGTAGTTGAACGTGTTTTCGACGAAATAGTCCAAGCCGCCGCCGAGATTGAGCACGGCCTGACCGATATGGATGAGTTCGGTCGCGCCTTCCCCGACGATGTGCACGCCCAGCAGGCGGCGCGTTTCGATGGCGAAGATCATCTTCATGAAGCCTGAATTCAGCCCCATGATGTGACCGCGTGAGGTCTCCCGGAAGCGCGCAATGCCGGTTTCGTACGGGATCCGTTTCTCCCGCACCTGCTCTTCCGTCATCCCGACCGTGGAAATCTCCGGCACGGAATAGATGCCGTATGGAAAGAATTCCGGCGGCGCGTGCGCGGGCTCGTCGAAAGCGTGGCACGCCGCGATCCGGCCCTGCTCCATGGACGTTGAGGCCAGGGATGGAAACCCGATGACATCGCCAACAGCGTAGATGTGAGAGAGTTTGGTGCGGAAACTCGCCGGATCAACAGCGATGCGCCCGCGCTCGTCCGCGGCGAGGCCCGCGGCTTCGAGATTGAGCTTCGCTGTAGCGCCGGTGCGGCCGGCAGCGAAGAGCACCATCTCGGCGACGATCTGGCGGTGGTCTTCGAGTTGCAGCTGACACGTTTCGGGGCCGAGCTTCACGACGTTTTGCACCTTGCTATTGAAGCGCAGACTGACGCCCCGATCGCGCAGATCGTGGATGAACTCGTCCACAAGCTCTCGATCGATAAAACCCAGCAGGCCAGGGCCGGGTTCGATCACCGTCACCTTCACATCCAGCGCGGAGAAGATGGTCGCGTACTCCACGCCGATCACGCTCGCGCCGATGACGGCGAGGGACCGCGGCACGCGCTTGAGTTCAAGAATCTCATCTGCATCGACGATGCTCTCGCCATCGAACGGAATATGCGCCGGCCGATAAGGCTGCGTGCCCACGGCCAGAATGATCCGATCGCCATGGTAATGGCGGACTTCGCCTGCCGTTCCAGTCACCTCGACCGCGTGCGGCCCCAGAAACCGCGCCGCGCCCGCCACCCATGTCACGCTATTGCGCGCGAACTGGTGCTCCAGCACCTCGACTTCGTGGTCGAGCGTGATGTGCAGGCGGCGGCGCAGGTCTTCCGCCGTGATGTTGTCCTTGTTGCGGTGCGCCCGGCCGTAGAAGCCGCGCTCGCGCCAGCCGGAGAGATTCAGCACCGTCTCGCGCAGCGTCTTCGACGGGATCGTGCCGGTGTGCACGCAAACGCCGCCAACCCGCCGCCCGCGCTCGATCACCAGCACGCTTTTCTTGAGCTTGGCCGCCTGCACCGCCGCGCGCCGGCCGGCGGGGCCAGAGCCGATGACGATGAGGTCGAAATGCTGCGCCATTGCCAGACGCTTGCGCTGCGTCGCTGGCCAAGAAGTTAATGAAGCCTATGTCGGGAACGGACTACGCCGTTCGTCCTTTGGGCGGAACAGGAGACAGCCATGAGAAAAGTGATCGTCGGCGCGTTCGTTTCGATGGACGGCGTGATGCAGGCGCCCGGCGGGCCGGATGAAGACCCCACCGGCGGCTTCAAGTATGGCGGCTGGGTTGCGCCCATGGCGGACACCGACCCGGTGTTCGGCGAAGAAATCGGCGCCCTGTTCGGTCAGCCGTACGACCTGCTGCTGGGCCGCAAGACCTACGAGATATTTGCGGCTCATTGGCCTTACGCCGAGGGCGGGCCGGACGACGAGATCGCCAGGCAGTTCAATCGCATCACCAAGTATGTCGCCACGCGCTCAGGCGACGTGGATACGGGCTGGAACAAGACAGTGGTGCTCAGCGACGCCGCCAAGGACGTTGCAAAACTGAAGAAGGAAGACGGCCCCCCGCTCATCACGCAAGGCAGCACCGAGATCGTTCACGCGCTACTCGCCGCCGGCCTCGTCGACGAAATCCGCGTCTTCACCTTCCCGCTGTTGCTCGGGAAAGGGAAGCGACTGTTCGACGCCACCAGCGAACCGCGCGCCTACAAGCTGACGCACAGCAAAGTCTCGCCCACCGGCCTCATCTCCGCGACCTATGTCCCTGCTGGCGAGATCGAACACATGACGATCCGTGGCGCTGAAAATCCGTCAAAGGCCGAGTTGGCCCGCCGCGAGAAGCTGAAGCGCGAAGGCTAGAGATTGGCGGACGGCGTCGAGCCGCTCATCACCAGGAGCGCGTCGAAGCCATGGATGGTGCGCACGAGGTCCGCATCCAGGGCCTTGTGCTGCCGCCCAAACACCAGCGGACGAAGCGGCCGCAAATCGACCAGCGTGAATGCATCCCGATACGCCGCCGAAATCAATGGCGTCATGCCCTGAGCCTCATACGCGCCGACATCGCCGGGGCGATATGTCCAGGCGCTCGGGTCGAACTGCGCGACCTGCGCGCCAGGACCGGGGAAGACGGCGACGTGGAAGCTGCTGCCGCCGCGCGCTTCGGCCAACTCTGACACTTGAGTGCCGATGTCCAACACCTGGGTGTGGCTTATCCCGCGCACCATATGGCTCGCGCCGAATTTGAACATGACTTTCGGCTTGTCCTCCGCGGCCTCCCAGTAGCGGCGGAAGTTGGCGCGATTGAACATGGCGCGCCGCTGATTGGATGCCCAGCCTTGGTTCGACATCCACAGCCGGTTGATAGCGAGCGTCTCTTCCAACGTCTCCAGCATCCAGGCCGCGTCGTCGTCGTCTGGCCGCGCCCACGCCTCGCGCACGGCTCGCACGAGCGCGGGGTCGCCGGAGAAGCTGAAGATAAATTGCGGATTGCGCGTCTGCGCGTACTGAGCGCCGGCCGCAGCGGCGGCGTCGAATAACGCCTGAAACGGCGCCTCAGCTGCGCGCGGCTTGCGCTTTGATTGGAGCCGATCGATCAGCCGGCCCGTTCCGCCGACCTCGTAATCCAAGCCCCAGACGGCTTGGCCGCCCCCAGCGACCGTATCGCGAACCGCGACGATCCACTCGGCTTCCTCGCGCATGCCGAAGAACGCGACGGCCGCGCGCGGATCGGAGAACAAAGCCCTCAGCCCGCTCACGCCGTCACGCGCGGCGCGATCGAGCTCCGCAGCCATGGGCGGTGAAATCTCGACGCACGCCTTCGAGTAACCGCTCTCCGTAAGGGCGCGAAACAATTGCGCCGCAAGCTTTGGGTTTTCCGCGATGCCGTGCTCTTCGCCGATGCAGAAGAATTGCGCCTGCCGGCCTTCGTTCAGCAGCAAATCCCAAGCTGGTCCGGAGAAACGCGAGCCGTCGTACGCCAAACGATGGCGATTTTCTTGAGCGCGTGCGGCGATCCGGTCGGCTAATTCGGCCTGCGGGGCCGGCGCCGTTGGTTGTGTTTGAGCCGAGGCGGCGCTCGCCGCAGCTCCCAGTCCCAGCACAGCTAAGAGCGCGCGGCGGTCCAATGGCATCCATCATCCCCTGTTCAAGCATTCCGAACAAAAGATGCCGGCGTTAACGAACTTGGATGCAGCGCTAAAGCGTGAAGCTTGCCAGGGTGCGGCCGAGATCAGTTGTGGCGGAATTCCAGGCCTCCGAGATGCGGCCGACGCCGGGTGCGATGATCTCATCATACTGGATCGACGCCATCGCCAGCGCCATGAACGCCATCCCCGCCCAGAGTCGGAATTGCGTATCGAAGAGACCGCGAAGCGCCGAACGTAGTTCTTGGACCATGACGCGTCCCATGCCTAATCCCGCGTCAATCATTGCGCGTGAAGCGTAAACAAGTGCTTGCGAAAAGGTTTACGCAAGCACCTGATGCAGTGCGCTTCAGAACAAATTGCAGTCGGCGCTACTCGCTTGCGTCCTTCGGCTTCGCTTCAAAGCCCGCCCAGCGTCCGAACATTTCCTCCGCGCGGCGCAAATTCTTGTCGAGCGAAGCCATCGTCTTTGCAAAATCGCCGGCGTCGTCGCCACGCCAGGCGGCGCGCGCCTGGCCGATGATGACGCAAAGCCCTTGCGCACGCGCCTGGCCGGTCATGCCGTCCGCTTCCAGCCCCGCCAGCGCCAACACCCAGCGCGCGCAGCGCACGTGACGCTGGTACGCGGCCGCCAGCAGCGTCGGATCGCGGTCGGCGCCCTGCTCCATCGCCAGCACCGCTGCGCGATGCGGCTCCATCGCCTCGAAACGGCGCATGATCAGCTCGAACAGCCGGTCGCGCACGCTCTGCGTGGGATCGAGCTGGTCGAGATTGTCGGCGATGGCGCGGTCGAAGGCCTCTTCGACACAATCGATGGCCTCGCCGAGGGAGGCCCCGTAAAACTCCGGCAGCGGCCTGCCTGACGCATGCGCCAACTTCGCCAGCGTCACATCGCGCCACGCGCCCTCCGCCGCCAAGGAGAGAGCGGCGCGGGCCAATTCGCGGCGAAGCGCGGGGTCGAGCGGAACGGACATGAAACCCTTCACAGCGAATTTGAGTTGCTTTCGCAACAAGGCCCGGCTTGGAGTTTGCCGTCAAGCGGGCGCGCCGGGCGGGCAAGCGCGCACGCGGAGGAATGACATGCCGGACACCGCCGTGCGGGATCGCCTCGCGTCCGCGCATCCACATGCGGACCACGAGCTGCAAGTGCGCCTCGCGGCCTGGAACCGCAAGCGCTTCGCGATGCAGACGCCGGCGTCCGATTGGCGCGATGCGCTCGACGCCGAGCACGCCATGCGGCGCGAAGAAATCAGCTTCATCGAAACGACGCGCGCGGCGCAGTCGGCGCGCGCCGCGTCTGCGCCGAGCGGGCCGGACGCGTTTGTTGCGTGGTTCGAAGCGCTGAAGGCGAACGGGCCGGGTCAGGGCGATCCGCTGTTCCCGTGGCTCGCCGAGCGCGCGAACCGCAAGGAGATGTGCTGGTTCGTCGAACAAGAAGCTGCCGGCGAAGCGGGCTTCGACGATCTTGTGGCCATGGCGCAGGTAAAGACCCCGACGCAAGCCAAGCTCGAACTCGCGCGCAATTATTGGGACGAAATGGGCCGCGGCAACGCCAAGGGTATGCATGGACCCATGCTCGATGCGCTTGTGCGCGCGCTTGGCGCCGCGCCGCGCATTGAAACGACGCTCGCGCCATCGCTGGCGCTCGGCAACACGATGGCGGCGCTCGCCTCGAACCGATCGTATGCGTATCAGGCGCTCGGCGCGCTTGGCGTCATCGAGCTGACCGCCCCTGGTCGCGCGGCACATGTCAGCGCCGGCCTGCGGCGGTTGAAAGTCTCCGCCAAGGCGCGGCATTACTTCGATTTGCACGCTGTGCTCGACATCAAGCACTCCGAAGCGTGGAATCGAGAAGTGTTCGCCTCGATCGTCGCCGAAACGCCCCAGGCCGCCCCCTTTATCGCCGAAGGCGCGCTGATGCGCCTGCAATGCGGCGCTGATTGCTTCGACGCCTATCGCCGCCATCTCTGGGGCGGAGATGGCAAGGCGCCTCCGGCTTGAACGGGGATTCCGATCGCGCGCTGGCCACGCTGATCGCCATACTCAAGGCGAATGGCTACCACTTCATCACGCCAACACCTGCCACCCACGCGCGCGCGACCGCGCGCCGTACGCGTGCGCGCGACATCCGCGACGTGTTCGGTTGGAGCCTGCCCTTCTCGGGCGATGTGATCGGTCCCGAACTGACCGAGCTGATGATGCGCGCCGCGGTCTTGGAACAGCGCGGTGAACTGTTCGCGAGCCGCGTGCGCATATCGTCGCTCGGAGACGACCTTATCGTCCACTCGGCCTACCCAACGACGCAACAAGATGCAGTTTTCTTCGGCCCGGACTCCTATCGCTTCGCGTCCTTCCTGCGTGCCGAGCTGCCGCGGCTGGGCCCCTACACGCACATCCTCGATATCGGAGCGGGGGCTGGGGCTGGAGCGATCGCCGCGGCGCGCGTGGCGCCGGATGCGTACTTCACGCTGACTGACATTAACCCGCATGCGCTTCGCCTTGCCGCCATCAATTGGGTGATGGCGCATTTGGGCCCGGTTTATTTCGCGGTGTGCGACGCAATCCCGGACGACCTCCCCGATCACGCGCCGCCCGTCGACTGCATCATCGCCAATCCGCCCTATATCGCTGACCCCGCGCACCGCGCCTATCGCGACGGCGGCGCCATGCACGGCGCCGAGGTCTCGCTTGCTTGGGCGCGCTTGGCGGCTGAGCGCTTGCCCAGCGGCGGTGCATTCCTGCTCTATACCGGCAGCGCGATCGTCAATGGCGAGGATCGGCTGAAAGGCGTGCTGCACGAAACGCTGCGCGATTTCGAGGTGAGCTATCGCGAGCTCGATCCGGATGTGTTCGGCGAGGAATTGGAGCGTCCGGATTACGCCGATGTCGAGCGTATAGCGGCGGTGGGCTGTGTTGCGATGAAGAGTTAGCTGCGCACTATCGCCCGCAACGCATCCGATAAGAGCGTTGTCGACCGCGCCCGGTCGCGCCAGCTGAGCACCACCGCCGGCCCTGTGTCCGTCTTGTTCACGTCCACCACATAGAGCCGGCCGGTTGCGTGTTCGCGCAGCACATCGAGCCCACCCCAATCCAGCTGCATTGCTTCGCAAAATTGGCAAAGTTGCGCGATCTCAGCGGACGAGAACACCTCCTCGGGCGCCCGCACCACGACGCTGGTGTTCTGGATCGAAAATCGCGCCGCCGCTGGCTTCTGCTTCACGAACACAACGACAGGACGGCGCCCGACGCACGCCGTGCGCAGATCGTACGCCCAGCCGTCGGCGCCTTCCGTCTTGATCACGCGCTGATAGCTCTTCTCCGGCAGGCGCGCCGCCGGGCACTCGATCAAGCGACCGTCGTGCAAGCCATTGCCCTCACCCTTCTCCACCGCCTCGCCGACAAATGTGGTCGGATCGATTTCGAGCGGATAGCCGAACGCCTGCTCCATCACCCGCGCGACAGTCGTCTTCGACACATCGCCGACGCCAAAATTAAACGCCCGCACGTGCCGGCCGGGCGGCGGTGTCGCGACGGTCTGGTCTTCAAAATAAAATGTTGCGTCAGCTTCTTTCAGCGAGCGCGCGAAGCGCATCCCGCCCCATACGGTGGCCGCCCAGGCGATGTACCAGGGCCGCGGCCGGTGCGGCGTGAAGTAGATTGCCGGGCCGGCCGGCCGCGTCAGCCGCATCCAGAACCCATGCAGGCGCACGAACAGATAATAGGTGAACCAGCGCCCGATATCTTTCCAAAGCTGCCAGTCGTTCTTGAACCGCGTGCCGGTGGATTTGACGTGCACGTAGCCATCCACGAGCCGGAAATCCAAACCCCAAAACCCGCGCTGGGTATTGCTGCCGGGCGCCAGATCGAGAACACGCATTGCGCGCTTGTCATGCCAAATGTTGAGAGGCCTGAGAAGCTGCGCTTAGCTCTTGCCAAGGTCGCGAGAGCGCTGCGCGGCAGCGCTCACCGCGCGGCGCAGCAAGGGCCCCAGCCCATCGGCCGACGCCAACACATCGAGCGCTGCTTCGGTCGTCCCGCCCGTCGACGTGACCTGTTTTCGCAGCGCGCTCGCTGTTTCGCCCGTCTCCAGCATCAGCGCACCCGCGCCGGCGACCGTGCGGCTCGCAATACGCATCGCCGTTTCCTTGTCCAAGCCTTCCTGCTCGGCCGCGGCGGCGAGCACTTCGGCCAGCAAGAACACATAGGCTGGGCCGGAGCCCGACACGGCGACGATCACGTCCATCAGGCGTTCGGCCGCGATCGGTTCAACGGTGCCGAGCGGTTCGAGCAATTGCTCTATCAGTTGGCGATCCTGCGCCGTGCACGCTGACGACGCGACATAAGCCGTCACGCCGCGCCCAATCCGAGCTGGCGTGTTCGGCACACAGCGGACCACGCGCTGCGCTCCCAGTTCCCGCGCCAGCTTCTCTATGGTGATGCCCGCCATGATCGACATCACGCGTGTCTCTTCGCCCACAAAACGGCGCGCGCTGTCCACCACTGAAGCAAAAGTCTGCGGCTTCACCGCAAGCACGAGCACATCGACAGGCCCGACATCTGGCGGGTTCAGCACCGCGCCAACGGCTTCGAGTTCGCGCTCCAGCTGAGGATCGAAATTCGGCTCAACGACCGTGAGTGTCAGCCCGCCGCCCTTGCGTACGGCTTCGATCCAGCCGCGCACCAGCGCGCCACCCATCGCGCCGGCGCCAACGAGGGCGATCGATGGGGCGTCCAGTCCGCTCACGCTTCTCCGCTGACTTCGAACAATGCGGCTTTCGCCGCATCATCGGCGGTCATGCCGGCAAGAATGAGGAAATGAAAGGCCGGCTGGAAGCGCTCGGCCGCGTCCATCGCCGCCGCGAGCATGGCCTGCACTTCGCCGATGGAGATTTCGTCGCGGCCGATCATCGGCATGGCGTGCCGGAAAATGATGGTGCCGTCGTCGCTCCACACATCGAAATGGCCGAGCCAGAGATTTTCGTTGATGAGCCCCGCGAGCCTGACCGCCTCGGTGTGCCGCGAGGGCGGCGCCTGCAGATCGAAGCCCAGCGTGAACAAGAGCGCTGGCAGTTCGTGGCGATAGCTGAAATAGCCAACTGTCTCGCCGCTCGCGCATTTGAAACTGAAGTGGACATCGCCATCTTGCGCGCGTTCGCACTGAAAGCGTTCGTCGGCGCCGAGCACGTTCTCGACGGTGTCCAACGGATCGGATGATGTCTCGATTTCGTCGTCGAGCCAGAGATCCATGCGCGCCCCCTTCAGCAAGCCGCGCGATGCGCGGCCGGGTAAACGATCTCTTTCCTTGGAGTGCGCGCTTCAAATCGGCGCGCTCGAATCAAACCCCGAGCACTAGGTAAGCGCTTCGAGCCTTGCGCAAAACTTAACGATAGTGGCGAGAGTGCGTCGCCCACAGATTCTGGTATCGCCCGGGAACCGCGATGTGCCGCGGAGCGCGATGGCTTGGTGCGCCTATTCCTTGTTCTTCAGCGCCGCTTCCAACTTGGCGACCCGCTTGCGCAGCTCGTCGGCCTCCGCGCGCGCCTCGGCCGCCAGCTGCTTCACGGCCTCGAACTCATCCCGGCCCACCAGGTCCATCTCGGCGACGAAACGGTCCGCTTGGGCGCGCATGAAACTCCGCGCTTCGTCGCCCATTCCTTGCGCCATGCCCATGGCGCCTGTCATCAGCCGCGCCAAATCGTCGAACACCGAGCTTTGCGTTTGCATGTAGAACGATCCTCGGAACGTGTTTAAGAACCCGCCCAATGCCGTGCAATGCGGCCAAACAGCTGCCAAGGGTGAGTGCGCGTGATCTGGGAGGCTATCCAATTCCCCAATATCGACCCGGTTGCGCTGCATCTGGGGACGCTGCCGATCGGCGACGGCATTCGCCTCGACCTGCGCTGGTATGCCCTCGCCTACATTGTCGGGCTCTTTCTGGGCTGGCGCTGGATGGTGTGGCTGATCCGGCGCGACCGTTTGTGGGCGCCTGGCAAGCCGGCGCTCAGCGTGCCGCAGGCGGACGACTTTCTGTTTTGGGCGACGCTCGGCGTCATTCTCGGCGGCCGTCTTGGCTACGTGATCTTCTACAAGCCTGACATGATTTGGAACAATCCGCTGCAGGTCCCGCTCATCTGGGAAGGCGGCATGAGTTTCCACGGCGGCCTCATCGGCGTCGCCATCGCCGCCATCATGTTCACGCGCCAGCTGCACGTGAACGAGGATGCATTCAAGACGCAGGCCGCCAAACGCGCCGTGGATAAAGCGCCGGCGGGCTCTGAAAGCGAATATACGCGCTTCGGCGACAAGTGGCTAAAGAAGAAGGACGACGTCGAGCTGCGCGAGAAGAACAAGACGGACAAAATCGACCTGTTGCGTCTAGGCGATATCGCCGCTGCCGCCGCGCCGATCGGCCTTTTCTTCGGCCGTATCGCCAATTTCATCAATGGCGAACTCTGGGGCCGCACGACGGATGTCTCCTGGGGCGTCGTCTTCTGCAACGAACGCGTCATGGCGCAGTACGGTGGTTACTGCCCGGCAGGCATGGCAGCACGGCATCCCAGCCAGATTTATGAAGCGCTGCTTGAAGGCGTACTGCTGTTCGCCATCATCAACATCGCCACACTCCGCTTCGACAGCCTGCGCCGACCCGGCCTCAACACCGGCATTTTCCTCGTGTGCTACGGCTTATTCCGCGCCGTGCTCGAAACCGTGCGCGAACCGGATTCGCACATGCCGGACGCGCTGCAAGGCGTCGTCACCATGGGCATGTTGCTTTCCATTCCCATGATCCTGATCGGCGCCTGGCTGATCCGCAGGGCGTATCAATCGCCAAAGTTGGCGGCGGCGTGACACGCCAACTCGCCCGCGTCCTGCGCAAGAACGCAACGCGGCCTGAACGTGACGCGTGGTCGTGGCTGCGCACGCTGCGCGCTGAAGGCATCGCTGTGCGCAGACAACATCCGATCGGCCGCTACATCGCTGACTTTGCCGTCATGCGCTCGCGCGTAGCGATCGAAATCGACGGCCCATTACATGACCAACAACGCGAAGCGGACGCCGAACGCGACGTTGCGTTCGCACTACTCGGTTGGCGCGTTCTGCGCTTCACGCCCGCGCAAGTGCTCGAAGGTCCCAAGTTTCTCGACGCCGTTCGCGCCGCGTGCACCCCCTCCCCGCGAGGGGAGGGGGCAGGGGGCGGGGTGAACCTCGACGCATCCGAACAACGCGCCGGAACTTCAAACACCGAGGATCACCCTACCCCCCAACCCCCTCCCCTCGCGGGGAGGGGGAGCATGCGGCGCACGCGCGCCAATCGCGTCCTGCCGCCGCGGCGCAAAACATGAGCCTCAAACAAAAGCTCGTCGAACACATCCAGGAAAACGGTCCGATGACCGTGGCCGAGTTCATGGCGGCGTGTCTCTACGATCCGGACGACGGCTATTACGCCACGCGCCCGAGCATTGGCGGTGAAAGCGCCGACTTCCTCACCGCGCCCGAAGCCAGTCAGATGTTCGGCGAACTGATCGGCCTCTGGTGCGCCTATGAATGGGACGCTCTCGGCAAGCCGGCCATCAATCTGATCGAACTCGGACCCGGGCGCGGCGTGCTTATGCAAGACGCGCTGCGCGCTACGCAGCGCATCGAAGGCTTCCACGACGGCGTGAGCATCACGCTTGTCGACACCAGCGCACCCTTACGCGAAGAACAAAGTCTGCGCGTTCCGCTCGCTGAGTTCGCGGCGCGTTTGGAGGACGCCCCGCCCGGCCCATCGCTGATCGTCGGCAACGAATTCCTGGATTGCCTGCCGATCCGACAATTCGTGCGCGGCGAAGATAGCTGGCACGAAAAGCTCGTGGGCCTCGATGAAGCAGACCAACTCACCTTTGGCCTC
>DASPMA010000446.1:0-4671 GCA_035627335.1 Binatia bacterium | reverse complement strand
GAAACTGAAGTGCGGAGAGGTGGAGCTGAGCGACGGGCGCGTAGGGCGCATGGGTCATTCCTTGGCGGTGCGCGTCGAAAGGCCGATTGCGCCGGCCCAGCAACACGCTGTGATGAAGCTTGGAGGCAAGAGATGAGCCCGATCGCGTTCGCCATCGAGATCGTGCTGGCGCTGATGCTGGCCGCCTGCCTTGTCTATTTCTGGCGGCTCGACCGTAAGCTGCAGGCCTTGCGCTCCGGACAAGACGGCGCGCTGGCCGCGGCGGCCGAGCTGGCGCAAGCGACGGCGCAAGCCGAAGCCGCGGTGCGCGCGCTGCGTGCAACGGCCAGCGAAACCGGGCGCGATCTGCAGGCGCGCATCAACGATGCGCGCGCCACCGCCGATCGGTTGGGGCTTGGCGCGGGACGCCTGCGCTCCGGCGCCGATCTCGCCGCGCGCGGACGCGCCTAATGACGAAGCCCAAAACAAAGCGCGCGCCCGCAACCGTTCGGCTGATGCCCGCGGCGATGATCACCGTCGCCGCCGTGCTCGGCTTGAAAGCAATCGCGATGGCGGAGAGCGTCGCCGAGACGGTTGGCGCTGCGGAAGGCGAAGCGCCCGCCGAAACAGCGGGCGCGCCGGCGGAGCAGGCTGAAGGCTCGCCAGCGCAGAACCAATGCGCGGCGCCGACCCTTGCTGAAATGGCGGGGCTCTCGGCAGCGGAGGTGCAGGTTTTGCAGGCGCTTGGAGAGCGGCGCGAGGCGCTGGAGTTGCGCGGCACGCAGCTGGAGACACAGGACGCCCTCATGCTCGCCGCCGAGCAGCGGCTTAACGAACGTGTCGCTGAACTGCGCCAACTCGAAACCACGGTGAACGACTTGCTCGGCCGGCTCGATGAAGAACAGGAGCGGCGCGTGAACAGCCTCGTCGACGTCTATCAGCGCATGCGCGCCAAGGACGCCGCCGAAGTGTTCGACGGACTTGAGGATGACGTGCTGGTGCAGGTCGCCAGCCGCATGCGTCAGGCGAATCTCGCCGAGGTGATGGGACGCATGAATCCAGATCGCGCTCGCGCGCTTACGCAGATGCTTGCTGACCGCGCGCGTCCGCCGACTGGAGGCGACTCGCTGTTGGCGCGTTCGCGTGGTGAACCAGCCGCCGGCGGTGGGACCTAAACGGGCGCTTAACGCGTGAGGGCGGAGGATTGAGCGGCACGCGCGGACGATGAAGAAGGCCTTGCGCTCCCCGTTGGCGATCGCCGCCGCTGCCTTGATTGCAGCGCCTGCGGGCGCCCAGCCTATGCAGCTGACGCCGCCGCGCGAAACCCCGCCGACGGAATCCGGTGCCGCGCGCACGCCCCCCGCGACGGAGAGCGCTGCAGCGCCGACCGGTTCGCCAGAAGAATTGCGGGGCGCCTCAACGCCGCTGCCGCAAGATTTTTCCATGACGGCGCCGCCGCCACCGCAGCCACCGCCGCCTCCGCCGCCGCCGTCGACCGCATCACCGCCACCACCCCCACCACCACCGCCACCGCCGCCGCCGCGCATGGCGTCAGCGCCCTCCGCTACGGTGAGTGTTGGCGTGCAGGAGGAATACACGCGTCTGGTGTTCCGCTTCGCCAGCGCGACGACGGTGACGCCGCTGCTGCAAGGCAATCGTCTTGACCTGCGCTTCTCGCGCGCCGCCGATATCGACATCGCTGAATTGCGCGCAACGCCGCCGCGCCTTGTGCGCGAAGTGCGGCGCACGAGCGCAGCGGGTGCGCCGGTTCGCTTGCAGCTCACGCTGGAGCCAGGCGTGCGGCAGCGGCATTTTATCGATGGCGATCGCGTCGTTGTCGATTTGCTTCAGCCGGAAGGCGGGGTGCAGGAAAGCGCGAATGCGGGCGAAGCCCCTGTGCCCGCCACGCCACCAGTCGCCGGCACGGCGAGCGTGCAACTGGTTGAAGAGGCCAACGTCACGCGCATCTCCGTTACGTGGCCGCAGCCGGCGCGCGCCGCCGCATTCCGTCGGGGCGAAGCGGTCTGGCTCTTGTTTGACGCCAGTGGGCGCATCGATCTAACGGGCGTGTTGCGCGCGGGGCGGCGCCACCAGGACGTTGAGGTCGTACGCGGGGAAGGCGTCGTCGGCTTGCGGGTGCCCGCGGCGCCGGACGTGCTGGTGTCCGCGACCGCAAACGAAAACACCTGGACGTTCACGCTTGGCGCGCGCGCGTCGTCGGGGCAGGCTGCGGCGGTCGATCGCGAAGTGACCGCGGATGGGCGCGGTCGGCTCACGGCAGCGTTCGGCCGAGAGGGGACGGTGCGCTGGATCGCCGATCCCGAAATCGGCGATCGCATCGCGGTAGCGCTCGTGGGAGGGCCAGCGCGCGGCATAGATGTTCGGCGTGCGACTGTTGAGGCTGCACTCTTGCCAGCTGCGCACGGTGCAGTGATTGAGCCGCGCGCGGACGGCGTAAGCGCCGCGTTCGCCAGCGGCACGCTGACGATTTCGCGAGGCAGGGAAGGTCTGATTACGGCGCCGGTGCAAACGCAGCTTGAAGCGGGCCTCAACGCCGCGATGATGGAGCAGGCGCTCTCGGCGAGTGTGACGCCTCAAGCTGGCTCAGGGGAGACGCTGGCGCAGGTCCGCTCGCGCATCGACGAGCTGACACGCCGCGCAGCGCAAGAAGGCGTGGCCGAAGGCGCGCCGGTGCAAGCGCGCATGGCGCTCGCGCGTTATCTGCTCGAGCACGAGTTTGCCGCCGAAGCGCTCGGCGCGTTGCGCATTGTTGCGATCAACCAGGGCGAGCTGGTCGAGATCGATCCAGAGTTTCGCCTTATGCGCGCGGCCGCCAACGTGATGATGGGTCGGGTCGCTGCGGCGCAGCCCGATCTTGGCGCATCGACCCTTGCGAACAATGCCTCTGCCGCGCTCTGGCGCGGGTATGCCGCAGCGATGCACCAGGAATGGGCGGATGCCCGGCGTGAACTCGAGCGCGGCGCGGGCGCGCTCGAGGAACATCCCCCAGCTTGGCGCGCACGCTTTCAGCTCGCGCTCGCCGAAGCTGCGCTTGAGCTTAACGATCCGGCCGCCGCCGAAGCCGCCGCAAGCGCTGCGCTGGGGCAGGCGACCGATGCGGCCATGCGTTTGCACGCAAGGTTGATGCAGGCGCGGGTGATCGCCATGCGGGGCGATAGCGCTCGCGCCCTTACGATGCTCGATGAACTCGCGCGCGTGCGCGACGAGGAAGTAGCCGTGCGGGCGAGCGTGGAGTCAATTCGCCTCCGGCGCGCGACGCATGTGATGCGGGCAGTCGACTCCATCGAGCCTTTGGAAGCCCTCCGCTTCCGCTGGCGCGGCGACACTACCGAACTCGCCATCGTCGGCTTGCTCGGCGAGACATATTCCGAGCTGGGCCGTTGGCGCGACGCGTTGGCGACCATGCGCATCGCCGCCGACCGCTTCCCGCATAATCCTGCCGCGCGTCACTTGCGAGCGGACATGTCCACGCTGTTCGAGCGCCTGTTTCTCGATGGCGAGGCCGATCAGCTCGAACCTATTCAGGCGCTGGGACTCTTTTATGAGTTCAGCGATCTGACGCCGGTCGGTCCGAACGGGGACCGCATTGTGCGCCTGTTGGCGGGACGTCTTGTGCATGTCGATCTGTTGGAGCAAGCGTCGGCGCTGCTGCAGCACCAAGTCGATGAGCGGCTGGAAGGCGTGAGCAAGGCTCACGTGGCGGCGGACCTTGCCGCGATTTATTTGATGGACAACAAGCCGGATCGCGCGCTCGTGGCGCTCGCATCGTCGCGCCAACCGAACATGCCGCAGCCGCTTCTGGCGGATCGCCGCATCCTCGAAGCGCGCGCATTGATCGGGCTTGGCCGCCTTGAAGGCGCCGCGGAACTTGTCGAACGCGACCGCAGCGAAGATGCACAGCGCGTTCGCGCGGAAGCGGCGTGGCGTGCGCGCGACTGGACGCGGGCGGCGGCTGAGCTGCGAAACCTGTTGGCGATGCGCAACCGCGCCGCGCCGCTGGACGAGCAGGGCAGGCAAGCTGTGCTGCGCGCCGGCGTCGCCTACACGCTGGCCGGCGACGAACCGGGCGTACGCGCGCTTTATCGCGAGTATGCGGGCGATCTGGCGAACACGCCGGAAGCTGACGCGTTCGAGGTGGTGGCTGCCGGCGTAACAGCAGACGGCGCGGCGATCCGGGACGTGGCGCGGGCGGTCGCGCGCACCGATCTCTTGGAACGCTTCATGCAGCGCTTGCGAACGCAAATGACGCGAGAAGCAGCCGACCGGCCGCAGCACGCGCCACCTGGCGCCCCCGCACCGACGGCGCCCTCTGCCCCGCCGCAAGCGGCCTTGCCGTCGCCAACCGCAAGCCGGCCCACGCCCGCGCCGGGTGCGTAATATTCGCGGTACGCACGCGACCG
The DNA here is from genome assembly GCA_035627335.1 of Binatia bacterium. Classification (GTDB taxonomy): domain Bacteria; phylum Pseudomonadota; class Alphaproteobacteria; order Caulobacterales; family Aquidulcibacteraceae; genus Vitreimonas. The sequence goes on along the minus strand of DASPMA010000446.1, from coordinate 271 downwards.
CTGTTTCGGCTTTACAGGGTTGGCCCTCGGCGAGAGGGAAATTGCATGATTTCGGTGATCATTCCGACGCTGAACGCTGGGCCGCACCTGCCGCGCACGCTGCAAGCGCTGGCCGCCGGTACGGAGGCCGGCGTCATTAAGGAAATCATTATCGTCGACGCTGGCTCCGAGGACGAGACGTTGGAGATCGCCAGGTCCGCGAGCTGCACGATCCTCAAAGCGGAGCGGCATCGCGCCAACCAACTGCGAGCCGGCGCCGATGCGGCCAAGA
>DASPMA010000445.1:0-3502 GCA_035627335.1 Binatia bacterium | reverse complement strand
GCACTTCGGAAACATGCGCCGCGCTGCGTGAAGCGGGCCACGAGGAGCGCGTGCAGAAAACGACCGGCCTGCTGCTCGATCCGTATTTCTCGGCCACCAAGATCGCCTGGATTCTCGACCGCGATCCAGCGCTGCGCAAACGCGCCGAGCAGGGCGAGCTCGCGTTCGGGACGATCGAGACGTTTCTGATCTGGCGCCTCACGGGCGGGCGCGGCCACGTCTCCGACATCACCAACGCTTCGCGCACGCTGCTGTTCGACATCAACACGCGCGCCTGGAGCGATGAGATGTGCGCGCTCTTCAAGGTCCCGCGCGCGCTTCTCCCCAATGTCGCAGCTTGCGATGCACATTTCGCGGACACAGACGCGTCGCTGTTCGGCCGCGCCATCCCGATCCACGGCAGCGCCGGCGATCAGCAGGCCGCGCTCGTCGGCCACGGCTGCTTCAAACCGGGCATGGCGAAGTCCACCTACGGCACCGGCGGGTTCCTGGTCATGAATATGGGCGAGCACGCCCCCCGCTCAGCGAACCGTCTGCTCGCCACCATCGGCTATCAGACCAAAGACGCGTTCGCTTACGCGCTGGAAGGTTCGATCTTCTCGGCTGGCGCTACGATGCAATGGCTCCGCGATGGGCTGAAGCTCATCAAGACCTCCGCCGAGTCCGAAGCCATTGCCGCCGCGCTGGCCGACAATGGCGGCGTCTATCTCGTGCCCGCCTTCGCCGGCCTCGGCGCGCCGCAATGGAACGCAGACGCGCGCGGCACGATCATCGGCCTCACGCGCGACTCGCGTCTCGAGCACCTGGTTCGCGCCGGCCTCGAAGCCGTCGCTTATCAAACAGCTGATCTGCTCGATGCGCTCCGCGCCGACGGCGCGGCGAAAATCACCTCGCTGCTCGTCGATGGCGGCCTCACCGCCAACGCGTGGGCGATGCAATTCCTTGCCGATGTCTGCGACGTCGAGGTCGCATGCCCCAAATTCCAGGAAGTCACAGCGCTCGGCGCCGCAAAGCTGGCCGCATACGGCGCCGGCATGATCAAGTCACTGGATGGCGCTGGCGCCGCCTCGCAAGCGCGCTGGTCGCCGCACATGTCGCCCGACGATCGCGCGCGACTGCGGGAAGGCTGGCGCGCCGCGGTTGCGGCTGCTTTGGCGGCGGCGACGTAGCGCGTGGTGAGCCCGGCGGGATTCGAACCCGCGACCCCCTGATTAAAAGTCAGATGCTCTACCGACTGAGCTACGGGCTCGCGCGAGGGCGGTGAGTTAAGCGCATGCGTGCTTCCCTGCAACCTCACGAACGCGCAACGGCGGCCGCTCGGGCCGCCGTTGTCAGAGTTGCCAGAGGCTGATGTGCTATGCCGGCGGTTCGGCCGCCTTTTCCGGGACCTCAGCCGGTGTCGTAGCCTGCGGGCTGCCCGCGGCCGGCGCGGCCGGCTGTGCGGTCGGCGAGTCGTAGCTCTGGTCGGCCAGCGTCCGCTCTTCGGCGGCCGGTTCGACCAAGGCGGTCTGCGGTTGCTGCGAATATTCCATGTATCCCCAGGCGGCGGCGCCCAAGAGGGCGGCGATGACGGCTAGGCGGACGACGCCGCCGCTGCGTTCCTTGTGTCGGGGCGGCGGGGCATAGGGGTCTGCTTCTCGGCGCATGGAGGCTCCTTTTGACGGTTACCGCCCAAACGCGTGCCCCTGGGGACAGTTCCTGTTGTGACGCCTTGGCAACAAGTGCCGGGAAATGAGGGCAAAAGGCGCCATTGGTGGGTCGTCTGAGATGCTTTCTCGGGCTTAAGGTGCAGGCCTCGTCTCGGACGGGGGACGCGCCGCAGGGGCGATAAGGGGACAGAGGGCCGCGCCGGGAGGGGCGCGGCCCTCTTCATTTATGACCGCTCGTTTCGGCCCCGCTTTGAGAAGCGCGCCAAATTTTCAACGGTCCTCAAAAAAGTGGCCGAAAACCGCTCAACGTTCATAGACTCTAAGGGGAGGCTAGGCGTACGTTCCACATGAACGGCCCATGCGGGGGAACCTGATTGGGGCGTCCGTCGTTGGGATCGGCCTCAAGGGGTTCGGTCTTGCGGCGAACGTTTCAGGGAAGCCGCAAAAGCCGTGCGCGTAAGGCGCAATGAGGCTGCGTCGCGGCGACCTGAGGCGCAGGGGATATCGCTTAAGAGGGGTGAATATGACATCGCGCATCACCAAGACCGTTGCGTTGGCAGCGTTGATGGCCAGCACGGCCGGCGCCGCGTACGCGACTGAAGGATGGTACGGCCGCGCCGACGTCGGCTATACCGTCGATGGAGAAATCGAATTCGGCGGCGACGCCTACGATTTTGAGGACGATTGGACTCAACATCTTGGCCTCGGCTACGCCTTCCAGAACGGCTTCCGGTTCGAAGGCGAACTTTCGCATCGCTACAACGACTTCGGCGAAAACGAAGGCCTGGCGGACGGCAACGTCCATGCCTGGGCCGGCATGTTGAATGGCTTTTATGACTTCAATCGCGGCGGCGGCGTTCAGCCCTATATCGGCTTGGGCGTTGGCGCCGCGCGTCTGAACGCCAGCGCTGCTGGTCCGTTCGGAGCGTTCCAAGGCCAAGACACCGTCCTTGCTTATCAAGGCATGGTTGGCGTCGCCTTCGATCTGACCGAGCAACTCGCGCTTGATGTCGGCTACCGCTATTTCGTGGCTGACGACGCCGACTTCGACGGCGTCAATCCGAACCTGACGGCGGCCACCTTCGATGCCGAGTATGAGCATCAGGCGGTCACGCTCGGCCTGCGTTATCAGTTCGCAGCGCCGCCGCCGCCGCCGCCGCCGCCGGCTCCTCCGGTTGCGCCTCCGCCGCCGCCGCCGCCGGCCGCCGTGGCGTGCCCGCAGTCGGACTTCGTGGTGTACTTCGAGTGGGATCGCTCGAACCTCAACCAAGCTGCGCTCGAAACCATCGATGCGGCAGTGGCGCGTGCGCGTCAGTGCAACGTCGGCGGCGTCGTGGTGGTCGGCCACACCGACACCTCGGGCTCGGCCCAGTACAACATCGGCCTGTCGGAACGCCGGGCTTCGGTGGTCCGCGATGCGCTCGTCGCTCGCGGGGTCGCCGCCGGCTCGATCACCACGCAGGCGCGTGGCGAAACCGATCTCGCCCGTGCGACGCGCGACGGCGTGCGTGAGCCGCTGAACCGCCGTACCGCGGTGACGATCACGTTCCGCTAAGAACGACAGTCTAACGGCTAACTTGGACGGGCCCGGCTTCAAGCCGGGCCCGTTTCACGTTGGTGGGGTGGACACTCGGCGCCCTCCTGGGCATGGTCCGCGGCCATGTCGACCGCCAGTTCAGCAACCGCCGCGCGCCCGGCCTGGAGCGCGGACCTTGAGCCTTTGCTTGAGCGCCTGGAGGGCGAAAGCGAGGCGCTGGTCGCCCGCACCGAGGCCTGGTCGGCGGTGAATTCCGGATCCTACGAAGCGGCGGGGCTGGAGCGCATGCGCGCGCTGCTGCTCGACGCGTTCGCGG
>DASPMA010000444.1:0-2578 GCA_035627335.1 Binatia bacterium | reverse complement strand
GCAACCACGCGGCCGTCGGCGACGACGAGCAGCTGCGCCGGCGGGTCGTATTGGAAGCGCATGCGGCCGGGCTTTTGGATGTAGAGCGTGCCGGCCGAGCGGCCCCCACCGGGGGATGATTGCGTAAAGCGCGCCTGCAGGCGCGCGTACGAATTCAGATAGCGGTTCGCTGTGGCGATCGCGTTGGCGCGCGCTTCGCCTTGCAGGGCGACGGGGGCGCCTTGCGCGTAGGCGGACGGCGCAAGCGCAAGGGCGGCGATCCCGAGAAGGGCGGTGCGTCTCAACATGTGGGTCATGTGCCGCAAACGCGCGGCGGAAAAAAGGGTTCGCCGTGCCCAGAAATGGCCTTTTCGCTTCAGCTTGCGTTCATCGCCGGCCCCGAAAGGGCTTGCGGCGACGCATCCCCCGCGCTTGATCTGGTAGAAATTGTCGCGGGGGCGGGGAGCATGTTTAACGAACTGACGGAGCTGCCCTCCATTGGATGGGCGGGGTTCCAGGATACGGATGCGCTGATCCAGTCCTTCGGCGCGCTGGTGTTGGCGACGTTCCTCGGCGCCGTCATCGGCTTTCATCCCACCACCGCGCGCACGATCGATACGCGCGAAGAAGCCGAACTGCCGAAAGTTTCCATCATGTACGCGCTTGTCGGCGCGGTGATCGGCGAGGTCGTGCTGCAATACGGCCTTGTCATCGGTTTCGTGGTGTTCGGGCTTGGCGGGCTGATGCGCTTTCGCACCGACACATCGTCCACGCGCGACACCGGGCGGCTGATCATCGTCACGCTGATTGGACTGATCGCCGGGCTCAACCTGCCGCATTTTGCCGTGCTGACGACGGCGTTTGCTTGGGTGCTCATTTTCTTGCTGGAGGGGCGGCCGATCTATCAGCTGGAGGTGGACGAGATTCCGGAGGGGCGCGTGAAGCAGGCGGGCGACGCCTATCGTGCGCTGCTCCTGGAGATGGGCTGCACCATCATCCGCGAAGACAGGACGTTCAGGAAACGCCACATCGACTACGTCTTCCGCGCGCCGCGCAACGTGAAACAGGCGGCGCTGCATCAGGCGCTGTGCGAGCGCATTCCCGCGGAAGTGCGCGGGGAGATCGATTGGGAGGTTGAATAGGCCGCTGGGACCGCTTGCCTCTGGCCCGCAGCCTGTCACCGGCGATGAAGGGCGGGCGGGACGCCCGCGGTCCCAGAACGTCATAGCTGCCATATCCGCGGCTCTGAGCGTGGCGTCAGCATCAGATCGCTGAGCGCCCAGATGGCGGCGTCGGCGCGGTCGCTGGGCTGGGTTTCGTCGTCGGCGCCGAGCGCGATCAGTTCTTCTTCGAGCTGGGCGAGCGGGGCGCAGTGGAAGATGCGGCCTTGTTCGTAGAGGAGCGCGATCGGTTCAGCGCGGGCGCGTTTGCCTTGGCTCGCGTGGACCAGACGAACGGGGCAGGGCGGGTCTGCTTGCGACAGCACGGCTTTGACCATGTCGCCGCCCTGATTGGCTTCGGCGACGATGGCGTTGGCCTTCCAGCGGCGCGCCGCGTCCACCGCGCGCGCGGCCCAGTGCAGCGGCGAGAGGCCGTGCGCGCTGGCGTCTTCGAGCACATAGCCGGTTGTCGGGGATCGGTTATCGGTTATCGAGGCGCTCCCGATCCCCCATTCCCGAGCACCGATCACTGATCCCGCCACGACGATCCCGCACGCCGAGCCGGTGCGGCTCGCAGGCGGATCGACCGCGACCACGATCCGGTCGAGGCGCGCGGGCGCGGGCGCGTGCAGGCCGGCGAATTGCGCGGCCGAGAAGAGTGCAGCTTCCTCTTCGACGATGAGGCCTTCGAGTTCTTGGGCTTCCAGGCGCGTGCCGCCATAGAGCGTGCGCACATAGTCAAGAAACGCCGGCGACAGATGCGCGGCGTTGCGCATGGTCGGCGCATGCGTGGTGACGCATTGGGGCTCGGCGCGCAGTTTGCGCAGGCTGGCGATCGGCTTGGGCGTCGTGGTGACGACGAGCTGTGGGTTCGCTCCGCGCCGCAGCGCGAGGCGCAGATTCGCGAGCGTGGCGGCGGGCTTGGGCCAGACACAGAATTCATCGGCCCAGGCGGCGTCGAATTGCGGCCCGCGCAAACGCTCCGGCTCGTGCGCGCTGAACGCGTAAGCCATCGCGCCGTTGGGCCAGATGACGCGCTCGCGCGAGGGTTCGTAGCGCGGCGGCGCGCGGTAGGGCAGGCGCATGAGCCCGGAGACGCCATCGAGCATCACTTCGCGCACGTCGTGCTGCGTCGGACCGACCAGCGCGAACACGCCGTTTGGCGTCGCTTCCGCGCGCGCGGCGAGCCATTCGGCGCCGGCGCGCGTCTTGCCCGCGCCGCGCCCGCCTTGGAAGAGCCAGGTGGACCACGCGCTTTGCGGTGGGAGTTGTGCGGCATGCGCAATGGCGCGCCAGGCGGCGGAGGCGGAGCTCGTTGTGGTGTGGAGCGAAGCGACGGCGCGGCGCGCGGCGGCGAATGAAACGCCGAAGTGCGCGGCGAGGTGTTCGAGGTCGCGGCGTTTCTCGTTTGCGAGCTGCGTGCGCCAGGTGCGTTTGTT
>DASPMA010000443.1:0-3799 GCA_035627335.1 Binatia bacterium | reverse complement strand
CCGCGAACGTCATCCAACGCATGACTCCCCTCCTCGATTACCGCGCCTGAGCCCTATCGCTCGCGCCAGCGCGTGTCCATGCACCACGCCGTCTTGCCCGACTGTGACCGGCGTCATGTGGCTTTCTTCCCTGGCGCCCGCGTGCGAGAACGGCGCGAAGCTTCCGCGTTGCGAAGGGAGGGCGTGATGGGCGGCTGGCAAGACACGCGCGCGGTGATTTTGGCGCTTTGCCTCGGCGCTTGCGCGCAGGAAACGCAACCGCAAACCGCCGCCGCCGAGCCAGCGGACGCGGACGCGGGCGTCGTTTCGGAAATCGTCGGCGTCGCCACCATTTCGAGTGGCGACACCATCCGCATCGGCCCGCGCCGCGTTCGCTTTGACGGCATCGCCACGCCGCGCCCGCGCGCCATGTGCGGCGAGGTCAACGCCCAGCGCGAAGCCACCAACGCGCTGCGCCGCCTGATCCGCTCCAGCGAGGTGCGCTGCGCCATCAGCGATCTGCCCGACGCGCAAGGCCGCGACATCGCGCGTTGCCGCGTGGGAGAGACCGATATTGCCGCACAGATGGTCGCCGACGGCTGGGCGCGCGACACGCCGGCGCAGAGCGATGGCGCGTATGCCGAGGAAGAAGCAGCGGCGCGTGCGGGGCGGCGCGGCGTGTGGGGCCTGGCTTGCACTGCCGATCCTTGGCCAGCGGAGTAACTCGCTGGGCTTCTTCGCCGTGAACGCTGTGCAGACGCTGTGCCGCTGTGGTGAAGGAAAACCACGGCGACACGACGAAGACACGGCGTTCACAGCGCGGCCACACTCTCAGACAGGCGGGTGATGGCGTTGTGGGCATGCAGCTCACTGGCTAATCCCAGTGCGCCGGCACGACGGGCTCGTTCGCCAGCTCTTCGCGCCGTTTCTTCCAGTCGGCATCCATGCGTTCGCGCACGAAATCGGGGAGCGTGTCGTTGAAGCGGCCTTCGAGATAGGCGGCTTTTGAGGCTGCGAATTTTGCGGCGGCTCGGTTCGCGTCCGCTTCGCCTTCGCCGAGATTCCGTTCGCGCCAGAGCCTGATCAGATTCTGGAACGCCGCCGGCGCTTCCATCGGCGCGTGCACCATTGCGTGCGCGAGGTAGGCGACCTTGGAGAAAAGCACGCAGACCATCTGCTCGGCTAGCTCTTGCGCCACGCGCTGCGCTTCCGCTTCGGCTTTCTCCGCGGCGTCCTGCACGTCGAGCGCGGCGGCGAGGCGCTCGGCGGTTTTGCTCCAGCGGTCGGCGGTGGAAAGATCGCCTTGCTTGGCGGCGCGGCCCGCGTGGCGCAGCGCCTGTTCAATTTCTGTGCGTCGCTTTGTCATTCTCAATTCCTTTGGGCATGCGTGATCGTCGCGCGCGAGCACATGCTCACGCGAAAGCGGAGAGCGGGACGCGGATGGATCGCGCCGAGTTAATGCGCCGGTGGTTTGGCGCTGCCTGCGCGGTTCATCCGCGTCCCGTGATCGTGAGCATCGGCGCCGTCGCGGAAGGTATTTCACTCTCGGAGGCGGCTCGGCCGATGGCGTGCAGGCTCGCGCTGTTCGAGAACGCAAGTCCCCGGTGTTTCTTCCCGCCTTTTCATGTTCGGCGGGCTTCTCGCCCTACCCCGGTCGACCCCGGCGTTGGCGGTCACGCTCGATCACCACGCTCGCGCATCGGTTCGAACAGAGGATCCGACTGCTCTCCAGCGGAGCGATGCAAGGAGTTTAGGGCCGCGAGAGTTCGGTCGGATTGTTTTGTGGGAGTTGCAATGATTGCAGGGCGTTAGCTCGGAAAAGTGGGGGATTTAGCGGATCTAAATCCCCATTTCCCGACACCGTTTCAGAATACTATGGCCCGGAACGCTTGGCCGGCGGATCCCGCCACACGAGCGACGCCACGTAGCTCGCAAGCAGCGCACCGCCCAGTTGAGCGCCGATGAACAGAGGCGTGTCGGCCCATCGAATACCGGCGAAGGAGTCGCTCATGGCGCGGGCGACCGTGATGGCGGGATTGGCAAACGACGTAGACGCCCTCCACCAATAGCCCGCCGCGATGACCAGCGCGACCGCCGCGGCAATTGCATTCACGCGCGCACGTGAGACAAGCAATACCGTCAGCACAAGTGCAAACGCCGCAACGGCCTCGGAAAGACCTTGCGCCCATCCGCTTCGCTGATGCGCGCCATGCTGAAGGAGCGGCAACTCGAACATGCCATGCGCCAACAGCGCGCCGGCAACGCAACCACCGATCTGCGCACAAACATAAAGCGTGGCGTCGCCCGGTTTCAATGTACCGCGCAACGTCATCACCAGCGTCACGGCCGGATTGAAGTGCGCGCCCGAGATACGACGGCGCAAACGCTGTGATCACAACGAACAAGATGGCGGCCGTCGCCGCCGTGTTCGCCAGCAAAGCAATAGCTGCGTTGCCGCCGGCTAATCGCTCGCCGAGAATGCCGGAGCCGATGACGACGCCGGCGAGGAGTAGCGAACCCCAGGAATTCGGCGCCGAGCCGTTGCCGCAGGCCGATCACAGGGCGCGCGCCATCAAAGTCGCGGATACGGAAATTACGAAACGTTCCATGGCCGAACACTCGTCGCGGACTTCACGCAACATTGCCGTTGGAGTCCGCCGTCCTGCCGATCGCATCGAGCCTCGATTGCAGCGAGAGCCGATCGAGCCCCGCGAACGGCAGGTTCACGAAAATGGCGATGCGACGCTGCAATGCGCCATAGGCGTTGGCAAATGCGCGCGCGATTTCCACCTCTGTGCCGGCCGCAGCTGCCGGATCGAAGACGCCCCAGTGCGCGGTCATCGGTTGGCCCGGCCAAACCGGGCAAACCTCGCCCGCCGCATTGTCGCAAACGGTGAAGACGAAATCGAGCTTCGGCGCATCGGGCGCCGCGAATACGTCCCAGCTTTTCGAGCGGAAATCCGAGACGTCGTAATTCAGGCGCCGAAGCAGCGAGAGCGTTTGAGGATGCACCGCGCCTGTTGGCAGCGATCCCGCTGAGTAGGCGTTGAACTTACCTGCGCCAAAGCGCTGCAAGATCGCTTCAGCCATCACGGAACGCGCTGAATTTCCCGTGCAGAGAAACAGCACGTTGTAAGGACGATGCTCCGTCATGCCACGGATTCCAATGCCTTTGGACCGCAGCACGGCGTGGGCGCAGCCGCAGGCGCCGGTGCGGCTTCGGCTTGCGCCGCGCTCGGGATGCAGCATTCGCCGGGCTTGGTGGAAGCGTGCGATTCAGGCGCTGCGCCTTCGGCGCCGCCGCCATAGGTGGTGGATTCGCCGGTGGTGTGGAAGGTTTCCCACGGCACGCCCTGGGGGTCGTTGATCCAGGATTTTTCCGACTTGGCGTAGCAGCAGGTGGTCGCGCCCTCTTCGAACACGGGCGCATTGGCCGTTTGCAGGCGCGCGTAGACTTCGCCGAGTTCGTCCTGGCTTTCGACCTGGATGCCGAGATGGCGCACGCCGACGGCGTCGGCGCCGCGCACGGAGATGGCGAAGTTCACGCGCGGATCTTCGAGCATCCACTTGGCGTAGTCGGCTTTTTTCACCGTCGGCTCGGCGGCGAACAGATTGGAATAAAACTGGATCGAGCGATCGAGATCGTGGACGCCGACGTGGACATGCATGCGTTTCATGAGGCTTTCCTTTTCTTCGGGGAGGGCGCGCAAGCAGAGCCGGCGCAGCAGTTTTCGGTGATGAAGGCGACGAGGCCGTTCATGGTGGCGAAGTTGGCGGAGTAGATCAGCGAGCGGCTTTCGCGGCGTTGCTGCGTGAGGCC
>DASPMA010000442.1:0-10173 GCA_035627335.1 Binatia bacterium | reverse complement strand
GGCAACGTGCTCGAGTTTAACGAACTGATCGAGGACAAGCGCGATCAGTAAACCGGTGGGAGCGGCCGAACCGGCAGCCCTTCCAGCCGCATCACCCCGTCACGCGCTTCCACATCCAGCGTGATGTCATCGCCGCTGATCATGTAGGTCGCAGCCAGTAATCCAAGCGCGCGACGCGCATCTTCGTTCACATTCGGTCCATTCGCGATTGCCGTGAACACCGGCGCTGGTTCTTCGATCGGCAGCGTCAGCTCACCCCGCAGGCGCCGTTGTTCGTCTAGCCCGCCTTCGCCGCGCCCTAGCGTGGTCAGCGGCCCCCAACGCAACTCCAGCCCTTCAATGCGCAAACGCCCGCCCGCTTCGCGCCATGGCCCTAGCGGATCCTGTTGGGACGCGTCCATCAGCGCCGCGCCATCGGTCATCACCAGCGCCGCGCGCAGCATAGGCACGTCCAGCCCGAACGCCTCGAAGCTTCGCACATGCCGCGGCAGCAGCACGTCCTGCGCGTCGAACGCGATCTGGTAGTCGCCTTCCGCGCGCTCATCCGGGCGCACATTCAGCACCACCTTGCGCGCGCGCAGCACGCCTTCCTGCGCCGGATCGTCCAGCGCCAAATTGTCCGCCTCGACGCCCGCCTGCGCCAGCGCGTTCCCGCGCATGCGCACGCTGGCGATCAGCGCGTCGGCGGAGATGTTCGTCACTGCGCCGTTGGACCGCGACACAGCGATCGGCGCTTCCGCTTCGACAATGACGTGCTGCGTGTTGAGTATCTGCACATGCAGATCGGCGCGCTCAGTCTCGGCGCGCCAGCCGCCCCGAGCCGGCGCATAGGAAACGTCATGCAGCTCCAACCGCATCAGCACCGGAAAGCCGCGCTTGACGATGCGCGCTATGGAAACCTGGCCGCCTTGTTCTGTCTGTTCCGCAACCCATGCGCGTACGCGCGCCTCCGCCGTTCCGGCAACCACGTTCCAATAAATGATCCAGCCTACCGCGAGCAGTGCGAACACGGCCCAGGGGACAATAAGCCAAAGCTTGCGCACACTCATGCCGCGACGGTGCGACGCTTATCGGGCGGCAGCAAGGCCTGGCCTTCGCTTTCGATCGCGTCCTCGAGCCGGCGCATGAATTCCTCGCGCGGCAAGCCCGGCGGGATCGGCGGCAGGAACTTGAACGTCGCGGTTCCGGGGCTGCGCATCAGTCCCTTTGGCTTCCAGATCAGGCCGGTGCTGACCGCCACCGGCGTCACCGGAATGTTGAGGTCTTTGTACATCGCCGCGATGCCCGGCTTGTAATCCGGCGCTGCGTCCAGCGCTTGGCGCGTTCCCTCCGGGAAGATGATGACTTGCCGGCCCTTCGCGACCGCTTCGCGCGCCCCGCGCATCATGCTCTTCAGTGCTGTTGCGTGCCCGCCGCGATCGACGGCGATCTGATTCTTCCTGAGATACGCGCCCATCACCGGCGTGTTGCCGAGCTCTTTCTTGAACACATAAGTCGACTTCGGGATGTGCAGCGTCGGCGCGATCGTATCCAGCATGGACTGATGCTTCATCGCGATCAGCGCACCGCCTTTGGGCAAGTGCTCCAGCCCTTCGAAACGCACGCGCGCGCCAACAATCCATCTGAGGCCCCAATTCGTCAGCCGCGCCCACGTGCGTTGGGCCGCATAGACGTAATTGTCGTCCAGCATGACGGGAATCCAGAAGGCAATGCCCACTGTCGCCATCGTGGCGTAGAGCCAGATGACGAAGATGATCGACCGCACGAGCTTCATGCGTGCGCGTCCTTGCCGTCCTGTTTGTTGCTGCCGAGATCGATCAGCGCCTCGCGTCCGCGGATCACGAGATACTTCACGTATTCCGCGCCAAGCCGCCCGGCCGCGCCCAGATCGCTGCGCCACAGAGCGGGATCCGTGAAGCGCGTACGCACTGGGTACGCGTGAATCTCGGCTTCCGGCATCGCAACGGAAAGCTCCGCGTACGAGCGCGGCATGTGATAATCGTCCGTCACCAGGATGATGCGCGTGTAGCCATGCTCGCGCGCCCACGCTGCCGTCTCGGCGGCATTGCCGAGCGTGTCATCGGCCGAGCGGCCGATATCGATGCAGCATTCGCCGAGCGCCGGATCGACATTAAGTGCGTGATAAAGCTCGCCGTCCGTCACGATGCGATTGACGCCGGAGATGAGCAGCCGCTCGCCCTTGCGCTGCTCCAGCAATTGCACGCCGGTGTAGAGCCGCTCGGAGGAACCGCCTGTCAGCGCGACAATCGCGTCGGATTGCGGCGGCGGTTGGGGCCGTTCGCGGATGTTCTCCGCGAACTTCCAGAAGCCCGCGATGAACGCAATGACGACAATGAGCAGCGCGATCACGCCTGCGCGCATCATCATCCCAGCCTCGCTGCTTGCCCGTGAAAATATCCGGCGGCCGCGCGCGCGCCAAACCCCGCAGCAATGGCGGCGCCCAGCGGCGCGGCGACGATAGGGGCGAGGTCCACAGGCAGAATCAAGGCGGGCAGAGCATCGACGCTGAGACCCGGAATGGCCAGCCACAACACGATAAGCCCGGCAAGGCCCGCAAGCACGCCGCCTACGAGGCCAGCATAGAGCCCGAGCACCGCCGCTTCGTCGGCGATGCGTCCTGCCGCCTGACTGCGCGTGGCGCCGAGGTCGCACATGACTGTCACCATTTCACGACGTCGCGCCGCCAGACTACGGGCGGCGAGCGAGATAATCACCGACATCATCAGTGCGAACGCCACCGCGCCCCAGAAGGCGGCGGCTCGCACGCGCCCCGCAAGCCCGCCGCCGCCCGCATCGTTCGGCGCGGCAATCACCTCTGCCGTCACGCCGCCCTGCGCCAGCGCCGCTACAATATCTCCAGCGACATCGACGCTCGTTGAGGTGTCTGTCAGCTCCACTTCGATCAGCCTCAGCGGCGGCATGTCAGCGGCTGAAACATCCCCGCCACCCCATTCGGCCAGCAGAGCCGCGGCGCGCCCGGCCGTCATCGGCGCGGCGCTCGTCACCAGCGGCGCTTGGGCCAACGCCACCTCGGCCGCTGCGATGCCCGCCGCGCCTTCCGGTGCGATCACACGCACGATTGCGTAATTGTTGCGCGCCGCCTCGTAATCCCCTGCCACCCGGTCCACCGCCCGCGCCGCGAGGCCGGCCGCTGCCGCCGCGAAGGCTGCGAACGCCAGCGTCCAGAAGAGCGCGCGCTCAACGCCTGTGAGCGCGTTTCTCATTCCAGCGCCTCGGCGGCTTCCGGAGCAGCGTGATCGACGGGGGAGAGGCGCCCGCGGTCCATGCGCCAGCGCCGCATCGGCGCGCACTCGGCCAGGCTTTCGTCCTGGCTCGCAATCACGACGCCGGCGCCAACTCTGCGCATCTCGCCCAACAAACGAACGACGCGCCGCCCATCAGCCGGCGACATGTTGGCCGTCGGGTCGTCCGCGAGGACCAACTCGGGCTTGTTGGCCAGAGCTCGCGCAATCGCAACGCGCCGTCGTTCCGCGCCCGAAAGTTTTTCCATGCGCAAGTCGGCCGCGTCGCCGAGACCCACAAAATCCACAAGTTCCCTCACGTCGTCGGCGTAGTCGCGCGGTTTATGGCCCGCCATCCGCAGTGGCATGGCGATGTTGTCGAAGGCCGTCCATTGCTCAATGAACACCGGATTTTCAGCGACATAGCCGATCCGCTTTTTCACATTTGCCCGAGACCGCGCGCTCGCCCGTCCAACATCGACGCCCAGAATTACAGCTCGTCCAGAACGGGGAAGAAGCGCTAGGCGGAGGAGGTGCGTGATTGTAGTCTTACCGGCAGCTGCGGGACCATTGATCAGGGCGACCTCCCCAGTGCGGGCCTCAAAGTCGACGCCAAACAGAACTGTGGCGGCGCCGTAACCGGCATCGACAGCCGTTAAGCGGATGAGAGTACCGCTCCTGTAGAGGTCGTAGTCCGGGCTGTTTGGGCGGGCCATAGTCTAGACAAGCCGAATAGAATCAATGCACCGAGGTAAGTTACTGGGGCTAAGGGCGTATCGTTAACATGATCCTGACCTGCACGTCTTGTTCGACAAGGTACTACGCTGACGACGCCGCCATCGGGCCGACTGGCCGGACCGTGCGTTGCGCCGCATGCGGGTTCTCCTGGTTTGCCGAGCCGCAGTTGGAGCTGCGAACGCAGGCCGTGACCGCGAAGGCCGCCGAGGTTCGCCCCGAAGGTCCTCAGCAGGAACCTTTGACACGTGAACGTGTCGAAAGATTGCGCCGCGCCGCCGAGCAGCCCGGGCCGGCGCCATCCGCGGCCGCGAAATTCCGCGCCCAGCAGGCCGAGCGTATGCGCCGCGAGCGCATGCGCGCCGCGGTCGTGGTCTGGGGCGCCACTGGCGCTGCCCTGGCGGCAAGCGCCACCGGCATGGTCGCCTTCCGCCAGGACGTCGCGGAGCTGTGGCCGCGTTCGGCCAGTGCGTTCGCCGCGCTTGGCTTGGACGTCAACGTTTATGGCCTTGAGTTCTATGACCTCGCGGTCGAGCGTGATTTCGACGGCGCTACGCCGATCCTTCTGGTCAGCGGCGAAGTCCGCAACATCGGCCGTGACGCCAAGCTGGCGCCGCCCGTGCGCATTTCGCTGCGCGACACCCGTTCGCACGAAATCTTCGAGCTGGTGAACGTCGTCACCGAGCAGCCGATCGAAGCGGGCGCTTCGGTGCCGTTCCAGATCCGCGTTGAAAACCCGCCGGAAGACGCCGTCGATCTCGAAGCGACCTTCGCCAGCTTCTCAGAAATGGCGCAAGCGGGCGGTCCTGCGCACGTGTCGCCGGCTGTGCCGCCGGAGCTGCTGCTCGATCAGCCGCTGGAAGAGGCGGCGCCCGCGACGACCACGAGCGAGCTCGGCCCGATCGAAGGCTTGCGCTTCTCCAATAGCTGAGGCGCTTGCGCGTTCTTCTCACTGCCGAGGACATCGCCGCGCGGGTGGACAAACTCGCCGAAGGCTTCGCCGCGCAGGTTGACGACAACTGGACCGTGATCGCGCTGCTGCAAGGCGCCATCCCATTCGCCGCCGACCTGATGCGCGCGCTCGAAAAGCGCGGTCGCCATCCGATCTATGATTCGCTTTGGCTGGAGAGCTATCGCGACGCGCGCGAAAGCTCCGGCAAGGTCGTCGTTCGCGCCGACATTTCGCGTCCCATCGACGGCCGCGCCGCGCTCATCGTCGACGACGTGTTCGACAGCGGCCGCACCATCGCCTACGCCCGCGCGCATCTAATGGCCAAAGGCGCAACGCGCACGCTCGCGTGCGCCTTCGTCCGTAAACCGCAAGCCAAGGGCGAACCCATCGACGCCTTCGCCTGGGACGCTCCCGACGCCTATCTCATCGGCTACGGAATGGACGACGCGGGCCGCTATCGCGGCCTGCCTTATATCGCGGCGCTGGATTAGCCGGCCGTTCTTAGGCGCCATGCTTTTAGGAGGTTGCCCCCAGCTAAGGCTCGGCCACCAGGAAATGCCCATGCATGGCGGCGATGGGTTGGCTCCGTTCGTTCTGCCAAGCCTCCGCCTGCACGTTGGCGATACGGCGGCCAATCTTGACGACGCGAGCGCGGGCGTAAGTGTCGATCGGCTTGCCTGAGCGCAGATAATCGACCCCGATATCTATCGTCTTGGCGAACTTGTCGTTCTTTGATGAGATGGCGAGTTGCGTGATCGCGGTCAGCTCCATTAGCGCGCCGACAACGCCGCCGTGCAAGGCTGGGAGGAGGGGATTGCCGACGAGATGCTCGCTATACGGCAGCACAAGCGTGAGTTCATCGCCTTTCAACTCGGCGCGCACGCCGAGGAATCCCGCGTAGGGAATGCGCGCGAGCGCCGAGGTGAGGCGCTCCTGCGCGATCACGTTTTCGCCTCGCGCAAATTTGCCCCCATCTTCACGTGCGTATTGAGCATGAAGGCGGCCGCCGCGTTGGCGATGGGATTGTCGGGGCTGTCTTCGTAGGCAACCGCGCGCACGAACGCGACATTTTTGCCGATCTTGTAGCAATGCGCTTCCGCAAGAACGTCGCGCCCTGGCTCCGCGCCACGCATATAGTCGATACGGATGTCGATCGTGGCGACTGTCGTGGGCTTGCGCATCGCCAGTACGGCAGCCATGCCGCTCAGCTGATCGAGAAAGGTGGTGATCACGCCGCCCGCGATAACCCCAGTCTCCGGATCGCCGATCAGTTCGGCCTTGTACGGCGCGCGGCCCCAGACCTTCGCGCCTTCGATCTTCATCACTTGAAGGCCAAGCGCACGGCCTTGCGGCGTCCACTGCATCATGGCGCGGACGCGCTCAAGCGCGTCGCCGCCCTTGCCGTAATCGCCCTTTGGGGGATCGCCGCTGCCCATATGGCCTGCTAGCAGCGGGCCCGCGCTCGCGCTACGCGTTGGAAATTGACGAAACGTCATTTTTCTGTCGCTATGAAGCGGGGATCCGAGACGGGAGCGGGAATTGAGCGAAATGGCCGCCATCGAGCCGATTGGCAAACGAGAGAAGACCAAGGCGGCGAATAGACAGGCGATCCTGGTCGCCGCCAGGCGCGTCTTCGCGCAGCTGGGCTATGACGCGGCGACAGTGCGCGACATCATTCGCGGCACCGATCTCGCATCGGGAACCTTCTACAATTACTTCCGATCCAAGGAGGAAGTGTACGAAGCGCTTGCTGACGATAGCGCGGCTCGCTTTCGCCCCATCCTGCGGCACGCTCGCGAGAACGCCTCAAGTTTTGAGGATTATCTCCACGGCGCCTTCCGCGCCTATTTCCGCTTTGTCGTGGAGGAATATCCGGAAGAAGGCCGGCCAATTGACGAACGGCTGCCTCACGTTCGGCTCGATACGCCAGAGACAAAGGCCGTTTACAAGGAAGTGCGTCAAAGCCTGGAAGAGGCAATGGCCGGTGGGCAGGCGCCGGCCGTGGACGCCGACTATCTTGCTTGCGCCTGCATCGGAATCGCGCAGGAGGTCGGTTCGGCCATGTTGCGTCGCGCGCCGCCCGATGTAGAAGCGGCAGCCGCGTTCGCGACCGGGCTTGTCCTTAAGGGTCTTGCCGGCGCGCCGCACAAGACTTGATCTCGGAGACCGTATTCTTGTCCTGGCTGCGCAAAGCGCTCGTCCATCTTGCTTTGTCGCGTTCGACCGAAAGCCTGTTGAAGGAATCGGGCGGCGAACCCCGCACCGTGCGCGGCATGACGCTGGATCCGCGCCTGCAATTTCTGGAAGCGCAATCGCGACAGCGCGCGATTCCGTGGGACCAACAATCACCGCAGCGTCTGCGCGAGCAGACGGAGCAGATGAGCGAGATATTCGGCGGCTCCAGCGTGGGCGGCGTACGCACGGAGCGCGTCTATGTGACGGGCCGCAGCCATTCCGTGCCGTGCCGGCTCTATCTGCCGACAGTGCGCGATAACTCCGCAGCGATGCTAGTGTACTTCCATTTCGGCGGCGGCGTCGTGGGATCACTGGAGACCTGCCACCGCTTCTGCGGGCTGATCGCGAAGGAGGCGGGCGCGCCGGTTCTCTCCGTCGATTATCGCTTGGCGCCGGAGCATCGCTTCCCAACTGGCCTTGAAGACGCAGCAGCCGCGTATTTGTGGGCTGTCGACAATGCAGCGCGTTACGGCGCGCCTGTGGGCAAAGCCGCTGTCGGCGGCGACTCAATGGGCGGCAATTTTGCCGCGGTGATCGCGCAGGCGCAGCGCAAGTCTAAGGCTCCGGTGCTGCAGCTGCTCATCTATCCTGGGCTCGATTTCGTCAGCGAGACGCCGTCGATGCACGATTTCGCCGACGCTTTTCCTCTGACGGCCGAAACCGTCGACTTCTTCATGAAACACTACCTGCCGGCGGATGCGGACCCGAGCGATCCGCGCCTCTCGCCAGGGCGAACGGAGGATTTGAGAGGCCTCGCGCCGGCGCTCGTTTACACGGCGGGCTTCGACATGCTCCTGGACCAGGGTGAAGCGTACGCCAAGCGCCTCGAAGAGGCGGGTGTGAAAGTCGCCTATAAGCGTTTCGATACCCTGGCGCACGGCTTTGTCGCGTTTCCCACGGCCACACCGGCGGCAGAAGCTGCCTTGCGGCTGATTGCGCGCGAAACCGCGGCGGCGCTGAAGGCGGCTTAAGCCGCGCTGATGGCGGCCGCCTGTCGCAGCTTCTTGTCCACCATGCGCTTCAAGCCTTCGGCCACACGCAGGCGTTCGGCGCCGAGCGCGTGGGGCAGATGCACCAGCTGGTGCAACGCTGCGACGTGCGTGCGCACGACTTCCGGATCTAGCCGGTCGGTTGCGCCCTGGGCCTGCATGTACCGCGCCATCTCCTGCGCGCCGAGCTTCAGGCACGGGTCGCCGATCTGCTCGCTGACTTCGACGAGGTCCTGCACCGCGTTGTAGACGAGGCCCGTCACCTTTGCATCGCCGGCGACCAACTCGCGCGCGCGCACTTCGAGCGCCGCTACGCGCGCGCGTGCCAGTTCAACCTTGAGGCCAAAGTCATCCTCATCCTGGTCGGCGTGTTGCGCGGTGACGTCATTGAGTCGGCGTCTCGGGCCGAGATAGTTGAGATCGCCTCGGCGCCGGCGCCGACATGGGCCAACATAGTTGGCCGTCACAACGAACGGCTGGGGATGCGTGATCACGCGTTTTATGCGTTGCTTCAGCGCCAGCGCCGAAATCGGCTTGCGCAGAAAGCCGTCGGCGCCCGCTCGCCGCGCGTGCTCGACATCGGCTTGGCTGGCGCGCGCGGTGAGCATGAAGATCGAGAGCGCGCGGTTCGGCAGGTCCTCGCTGGCGCGGATGCGGCGCACCAAGTCGAGTCCGTCGCCCGTGCGATCGAGCCACTCCATCAAGAGGATGTGCGGGTCGGCGCGGTCTAGCATTTCCCATGCTTCCGCAGTGTTGGATGCGCACAGGACTCGGCCAACGCCCATCATGCGCAACTGGTCGAGCGAAATGCCCCGCTCGTAGTGGTTCTCATCGAGCAGCAACGCGATCAAAGCGGACGGATCGAAGCGATCATCCCCCATGGCGCGCGCACACGGCTCCCTACTCCAGCGCGCCAGCTTATGTGTTATTGATTTAGAAAGTGCTGAGGCGCCTCTTGGTTGATCAGCCGTAAAAATCAGTGCTGTGCGCGTTCCTCGATTTCGCCTATCGCAGCGATTTTCTGCCAGATTTTGCGGGCGAGACCGGTCGTGAGATTCTCGATCTCGGTTACCGCTTCCATTACCACCGGGTCGCGCATGCGTTCGCCGAAGAGCGCTGCCAGCTTACCGATCAGGGCGAGCATCTCGGCGCAATAATCAAGATAGCGCGTGAGCTGGAATTTGCTCATCGCCCGTGGTGGGGCGCGTTCGCGCACCAAAGCTACCGGGTCCTTGGTCAGCTGATGCATGTCGATGACGTGCGCCACGGAGCGAAGTGTATGCAGGGCGTCCAAGGCGCGCCGGCGCTTGATCCGCTCCTCGAGCGTCATCAAGAACCAGAGGGCGCCGCCGAACAGGATGAGGAGATTGACCGCAGCTTCCAGGCTCTGCAGCAGGCCGATATTGGCTTCGACCTCCTCGAGGTGAAGGAACTTGGCCGCGGCGATCTGCGCGACGATGCCCAGCGCAACGAGCGCGCCTACCGCGATCCGTAGGGGCCAGTTGCGTTCCGAAAGCAGGGCGGCCTCCATGGATGAGGTCTCCGCCGTAGTCACGAGTTCTGCGCAAAGGCGCCCGAGGCCCGATCCGGGAAAACGCTGCTCGATGCGTTCCTGCAGCTTGCGCAGCGTCTCGATGATGCGGACCGGATCGAGGCTTTGATACATACGCTGTTGCTACCCTGCGGCGCCATACTGCTCAAGGCGCCGCGAGATTGCGCGCGATGCGCGCTGCGCTGGTTGAACGCCTGCCCAGCGCCGAGCCGCGCAGCGTCGTTACGGTCTCGGCCGCAAAGCGCCGTCCGTTCGGCGCAGTCAGGCAGGTGATGACGATGTTGAGCTCCTCGACACGCACGAGCGGCGACCGCTGCAATGACGCCGATGCGGATGATGCGAAACATGGCTCTAACTCTTATGTGCGGCGTTGGTTTTCTTGACTAGATTTACCGCATGGACGCCGGCGACGCATCCCTTCCGCAACCATTTTCCGGCTGGTTTGCC